>JAYOII010000206.1:3960-5671 GCA_038118685.1 Opitutia bacterium | reverse complement strand
ATCGTCCTCACTAAGCTACTCCAACGTTTTGATCGGTGAAGTTTGGTTATGCTCGGGACAGTCCAACATGGGTTGGGCGGTCAACAGTTCGGATGATTCCGACTTGGAGATCATGACCGCAAACTTCCCCGACCTGCGCCTGATCAGCGTTCCCCAAGTCGGCACACAGGAACCACAGGATGATTTCAACGGCCAATGGGAAGCCACCACACCCGAGGTCGCCAAGAACTTCTCCGCCGTGGGCTACTTTTTCGGAAGAAGACTTCACCAGGCGCTTAAGATTCCGGTCGGTTTGATCGACAACGCCTGGGGTGGTTCGGCCTGCGAAGCCTGGATCCCTCGCGAACGCCTCAATGCCACCGCCGTCGCCAAACCCTACATGGAACTGTGGCGTCAAACAGAAGCCAACTACGATGCCGAGGCCGCTCAGGAGAAATACGAAAAACAAAAAACCAAATGGACCGAGCAAGTCAAGAAAGCCAAGGCAGACGGAAAACCCCACCCCCGTGCTCCAAGACCACCGCGTAACCCGATGACCGGACAGCACCGCCCCGCCAATCTTTACAACGGGGTCCTCAAACCGATCATCGGATATGGAATCAAAGGCGCCATTTGGTACCAAGGAGAGAGCAACTCCGCCCGCGGCCATGCTTACCGGGAAGTCTTCCCCCTCATGATCGAGACTTGGAGAAGGGAATGGAAACAGGGAGATTTCTCTTTTTACTGGGTACAGTTGGCGGACTTCATGAACGAGGACGATGAGCCGACGGACAACACTTGGCCAGAACTTCGCGAATCCCAGACCTTGACCCTCGACAAGCTCAAGAACGTCGGGGAAGCGGTCATCATCGACGTAGGCGAAGGACGTGACATTCACCCGCGCAACAAGCAAACAGTAGCCAACCGACTCGTCCGAAACGCCTTGGCCAAAGATTACGCAATCAGCATTCCTCACCAAAGCCCGCGCTTCAAGTCGATGGAAACCAAGGGCAACAAAGCGATCCTCACCTTCGATCACGTCGGTACCGGCCTATATACCTTCGACGTTCGAGAAGCGACTGGCTTTGCCATCTGCGGAAAAGACAAGAAATTCGTCTGGGCCAAAGGCAAGCTAGTGGGAAAAGACAAAGTCGAAGTCTGGGCCGAGGGTATCGACGCGCCGGTTGCCGTGCGCTATGCCTGGTCCAACAACCCCGTTTGCAATCTATATGGAAAGACCGGCTCCGTAACCCTTCCGACCACTCCGTTTCGCACGGACGACTTCCCACTGGTCACAAAGGGAAAATAAACTTCAAATACGAAAAAGCCCCACCCGAACGTGAAGACCTTTCTCAAGCTTGCTTCATTGCTTTTGCTACCCGTGGGGTTTCTTTGGGCAAAACCCAACCTAGAGGTGGTTTTGAATTCTTCCCAAACGACCAACCCGTTCGGATTGGCCTTTGACGGCAAGGGCAACACGTACGTAGCCGAATACAAAGGAGGAAGAATTCTCCTTCTTGGCCCCGATGGCAAGTCCCGCATTTTTTCGGGAAATGGAGAAGACGGCTTTGCCGGCGACGGACTCGAGGCAGCGGAAGCGATCTACAACGGGATGCACAATTTGGCCCGTGCCTCCAACGGCGACCTTTATGTATCGGATACCCGAAACAACTTGGTCCGAATGATTCATGGCAAGACGCACCTTGTACATACGATTGCCGGTGTCCCTGGG
>JAYOII010000206.1:0-3950 GCA_038118685.1 Opitutia bacterium | reverse complement strand
CCGAACGATCGATGGGAGGACCAACAGAACCTCCACCTTTGCCGGAATTCCTGGCAAAAAGGGGTTTTCCGGTGACGGAGGCCTCGCCTCCAGGGCCAAATTGGCCGACCCCATCTCGATCAGCCTGTCCCCTGATGAGAAAACTCTCCTGATCGCCGACATTCACAACAGACGAATCCGTGCCGTCGACCTTACGAACGGACTCATCCGTACCGTTGCGGGAAATGGCAGACGCGGAATCCCCAAAGACGGAGAGAGCGCCTTGATTCAACCCCTTGCCGATCCACGAGCCTGCGCGATGGACACGGAAGGAAACCTTTATGTTTTGGAACGCGGAGGAAACGCCTTGCGCGTCATCCGGCCTGATGGCGAAATTTTCACGGTTGCGGGCACCGGAAAGAAAGGCTCACGGGACGGTTATGCCCGCAAGTCCACTTTTTCCGGCCCCAAACATCTCTGCATCGATCCGGTAGGCAACGTCATCATTGCAGATGACAACAACCATCTGATCCGACTCTACGATCCGAAAACAAATCAGGTTTCCACAATCCTGGGCGGCAAGGCCCAACCCAGAACCCAACTCAACCGCCCTCACGGCGTAGCTATATCCCCCGACGGAACCCTTTGGATCTGCGACAGTTGGAACGACCGGGTTCTAACCTTGAAAGACTACTAATATGAATAACATCCTATCCTGCATCACCTTATTGTTAACGGCTGCACTCGCTTCCCAGGCGGCCGAATTGCCCAACATACTCTGGGTAACGAGCGAAGACAACGGACCGCACCTCGGTTGCTACGGAGACGATTATGCCACCACACCCAATCTCGACGCCTTGGCAAAAAAGGGCATGATTTACACCCGGGCCCTCTCCAACGCTCCCGTGTGCGCTCCCGCCCGCACAACGATCATCTCAGGCATGTATCCACCCTCAACCGGTTCCGAGCACATGCGCAGCATGACCAGCTTGCCATCCGATTACAAGATGTATCCCGCGTACCTGCGTGAGCTCGGCTACTACTGCACGAACAACTCCAAAGAAGATTACAACCTCCGCAAGGAAGGTGAGGTATGGAATGAAAGTGGAGGGAAAGGGCATTGGAGAAACCGCCCCGACAAGAATCAACCGTTCTTCGCTATCTTCAACTTCACGACCAGTCACGAAAGCCGAATCCGCAAACGCCCTCACACGCAAGTCCACGATCCGTCCAAAGTGCGTGTCCCCGCCTATCACCCCGATCATCCGGAGGTGCGCAAGGATTGGGCCCAGTACCATGACAAGATCACCGAGATGGACGTCCAAGTCGGGGCGAAGCTCAAGGAATTGAAGGATGCCGGATTGGAAGACGACACCATCGTTTTTTACTACGGCGATCATGGATCCGGAATGCCCAGAAGCAAGCGTTGGCCCTTCTTTTCCGGTATCAACGTTCCCCTCATCGTACATGTCCCCGAAAAATGGAAACACCTGGCAGGATCAGACTACAAGGTGGGCGGAAGCAGCGATCGCCGGGTTGGGTTTGTCGACCTCGCCCCTACCCTCCTGAGCATTGCAGGCAAGAAACCACCCGCCCATATGCAAGGCCACGCCTTCATGGGCAAGCACGAAGCTTCAGCCCAGGAATACGGATACGGTTTCCGAGGACGAATGGACGAGCGTTACGACATGGTGCGCAGCGTGGTCGGCAAACGCTATATCTACGTTCGCAACTACATGCCCCACAAACTCTATGGTCAGCACGTCGGGTATATGTTCGTAACCACCACGACGCAGGTTTGGAAACGCCTCTTCGACGAAGGCAAACTCAACGAAGCTCAGAGCCACTTCTGGAAGACCAAGCCTCCCGAAGAACTCTATGACTTGCAAGAAGACCCGGATGAAGTCAACAACCTCGCCAACTCCAAGAAACACTCCAAAATCCTCGCGAATATGCGGGAAGCTCACCTTAAGCACGTCACGCAAATCCGCGACGTCGGCTTTCTTCCCGAAGGGGAGATCCATTCGCGCTCCAAGGGATCGACTCCCTATGAAATGGGACGGGACGGAAAGAAGTATCCATTCGAAAAGATCCGGGCGGCCGCAGACATGGCCTCGTCCATGCGCAAGGACGACCTGCCCAAGATAACAAAGCTACTCGAAGACCAGGACTCCGCCGTCCGTTACTGGGGAGCCCTCGGCTTGCTCATGCAG
Source organism: Opitutia bacterium (assembly GCA_038118685.1). Lineage (GTDB taxonomy): Bacteria > Verrucomicrobiota > Verrucomicrobiia > Opitutales > Seribacteraceae > Seribacter. Next base: position 1,758 of record JAYOII010000206.1, on the reverse strand, counting down.
GAAAAAGCGGGAGTCAAGCACGGCAAGGATGCCTTGACCAAAGCACTGCAAGATTCTTCTCCCTACGTTCGGGTCATCGCTGCCGAAGCCCTCGGGAAGCACGGATCCAAGAAGGACCTGAAGAGTGCGATCAAGGTGCTTGGCGAAACAGCCGACCCAGTCAAGAACGGGTGCTTCCCCTCCATGCTCGCGATGAATGCGATCGACCACCTGGACGACAAGGCCCAGTCTCTCCTTTCCCAAATACAATCCATGCCCCGCACCCCGACCGAGGTGGACAAGCGCTTCCAAGGATACGTCGGGCGCCTGGTCGAGACAACGATCAAGGAACTCCAGGGAGAAAAATAAGATGCCCGCAAAACTCCTCCTTTCTCTCACATTCTTCGCCGGAGCCTTCGCTCAATCCAAGCCCAACCTGATCTTCATCATGGCCGACGACCTCGGCTACGGGGATCTCGGATGCTTCGGACAAAAACTGATCAAGACCCCGCGTCTCGACCAAATGGCCAAAGAAGGGATGAAGTTCACCCGGTTTTACTCCGGAAGCACGGTGTGCGCCCCATCGCGAAGCGTCCTCATGACAGGCCAACACATGGGTCACACTCACGTCCGTGGAAATGCAGGAGGAGATATGAGCAGGCAAAGCTTGCGCGAAAAGGACTTCACCGTAGCCGAAGCCTTGAAGAAGGCCAATTACTCGACTGCCTTGATCGGCAAGTGGGGCTTGGGCGAAGTTGGCCAGGAAGGCCATCCTCTCCGTCAAGGTTTCGACTACCTGTACGGTTACCTCAACCAGGTTCACGCCCACAACTTCTACCCGGAATTCGTCTGGAGAAATTTCGACAAGCAAATCTTGCGAAATGAAGTTCAGCTTGTTGGAAAGAAAGGATACGGCGGTTTCATTGGCGGAGCCGCCACCAAGCGGGTCGATTACACCCATGACCTCTTTGCCGAGGAAGCCCTCTCTTGGATCGGCAAGAACAAGAGCACGCCCTTCTTTCTCTACCTCCCCCTCACCATCCCCCATGCCAACAACGAGGCCAGTCGGATGTTCGGGGACGGCGCCGAGGTTCCGGAATACGGAATCTACGAGGAGATGGACTGGCCCAAGCAGGACAAAGGCCAAGCGGCCATGATCACACGCATGGACAAGGACGTCGGTCGCATTCTCGACCACCTGAAAAAACTCAAGATCGCTGAAAACACGCTCGTCCTCTTCACCTCGGACAACGGTCCCCACAACGAAGCCAGGCACAACCCCGAGCGCTTCAATCCATCCGGTCCTCTTCGCGGCATGAAGCGCACCCTCACCGAGGGAGGCATCCGCGTTCCCACCATCGCCTGGTGGCCCAAAACCGTGACTCCGGGGTCCCAATGCGATCAACCCCTCTATTTCGGAGACCTCATGTGAATTATCGGGGTCTCCCTTGCCCAAGGATCTAGACAGTATTTCCTTTCTTCCCACCCTGAAAGGGCAAACGGACAAGCAAGCCAAGCACGAGTTTCTTTATTGGGAATTTTACGAGCGTACCTTCCGCCAAGCGGTCATCGTGGAAAACTGGAAACTAATCCGCTCGAACATGGACAACGAGAGAATCGAACTTTACGACTTAAGCCAGGACATTCATGAAGACGAGAACTTGGCCAAGGAAAAACCGGAACTCGCCAAGAAGTTCGTGGCCATGATGGAAGAAGCGCATGTCTCGCACCCAAACTGGCCTACTCCCACTAAGAGCAAGAAGTAGAAAATGTTCTTTC
>JAYOII010000205.1:0-5699 GCA_038118685.1 Opitutia bacterium | reverse complement strand
GTTCAGGGCGTCCCTCAAACCGACGATCTTCTGAACCGCATCTCCCAATTCCTTGGTCCCGTCCCTCTCGGCACTGAGAAAACCCGATATTTTGGTCTGATTGCCAACATAATAAGTACTGTCCTTTTCGCTTCCGGTGTAACTGATATTGACAACTTTCCCGGTTTCATCCCTGTGATCAAGGAAAGTTTTGGAACCCGTGGCAAAGGAAAAGACGTCACCGGTCTGGGCCTTGGCGGTCGCTCCGCTAACGGACGCAGATTGGGCAAGGTTGAAGCCCGTGACGACGTAAGGCCCCGGATCCTTGGGGTTTTGCCCCCATAAAATCTCGGCCTGCATTTCTTCACCATTGGGAAGAACGACCGTTGCGGCTTGAAAGTCTGGAGGAAGAGGTCCGCCTAGGGAAGTGCCGAAAAAATACCTGCCGGGATCCAAGACTTTCAACCCGACGACTTGGCCATAAGCGTCAACGATCGCCTCTGCCTGGGCATCTTCACCATTCGAACCGGCGGACTTGATGACGACGCTTGCTTTTTCGGAATTGTCCACCCTGAACTTCATCACGTGGTTCAGCGGCTCTTCGATCTTGACCCATTTGTCATTGGCGACCATTGCATCAGGAAAGAGCGCGTTGTCACTCGGAATCAATATGTCGCCTGGCGTAATTATGACATCCTCGGTATTTTCGTTTGTGGTAACGGAAAGCTTGTTGTTAAAATCATGAGCAAGGCTGCGGTAGTAACTACCTTGGTAATGAACAATCTGCCCATAATCATAGGTCCGGGTTGCTCTCCAATCGTCACCCTGCTCCGAGGCATGCGGACCATTGCCCTGCACGCTCCCGATTCTCGCAAAATAAGGGGAGGTGTCAGTGTCCTCAACGGGAAGAGTAAAATCGGGAACACCGGCGGAGGGGGTCCAAAAAGTAGCGTTGGCAAGGTTGGCGACGGAATTGTCGGCAGCCGATATGGATTGTATTGCCGAATACAAATTTCCGTCTTTGTAAACGGTGTCGCCGACGTTCACAGCAACGCCTTCGACCCAAGTGCTGGCCAAAGTCCAATTATTGGCAAAATCCGCCTCGGTGTTCTGAGTGCCGTTGAGGTTTTTGTTGGCAGAGTAAAGCAGACCATTGGAGGGACGCCTGACCAAGGCTCCCGAATTAAAAGATTCTCCTTCGGACCAATCCGCGGGTTTGCTAAGGTTTTGCAAAGCTACGTAATAATCCTTGGTAGCTGGATCGTAAACATAGTCTCCTGCCTTAGCGACGAGGGCTCGGTCACTGAAATACGACAACTCCTTGCCCTCTGTCGGAAGATCATCTCCCAACAAAAACACGTTTCCATCCGAGCGCTCGGTCAGAGCAACCATATTGAGGTTGGCGTTGCTTTCAAGATCACCTGCAACAATGGTTGAATCAGTCAGATCGATAGTGACGTCGCTCTTCGCCAGAAAGTATTCATCCGAAGTCGTATCATGTATGTACTGACCGCGACTGGCAGTAACGTTCCCGGGACCATTGGCGACTTTGTCCAAGCCGGCAATGGGGGTTGAGCCGAACTGGGTTTCTTGAAAGTATTGTGTGGCAATCGTCGAGTTGTAAACGGTCGTTGCTGCATTTTCCACCGATGTGGAAACATCGGTTACGGAATTTGCGCCCAACAACGTTTGAACAGTGGGTTGGCTCCCTAACGAGGTCCAATTTGTGGAAAAGTCAGCATCTGTGTTTTGAGCCGAGGACAAGGCCGTGTTTGCCCTCCATAATTTGCCATCCTTGAAAACGGTTTCGCTCAAACCAACTGCCTGCCCACTCTTCCATTCCCCGTGGTGATTTCGATCGAATTGAAAATAGGTTCCTTTTCCCGCTCCATCGGTTCCGCCATAGACGACATGGGGCTCCAAAGGGGTGGTTCCAGTCTGCGGATCAATTCCGTTGGGATCCGTATCTCCGTTGTATACTTTCTTCGGATCGAAAGTCCCTCTCATCACATGAGTCGCCACTTTGGTCACAAGACCGTCGGGAGAAACAATATCACCAGCGGAATAGGGAGACGAACCATAAGCCGAAAAAGCACTTGCGACGACGGGCATTGAAATGGATTGGGACTGGTTGCTCAATGCAGTGGCGACTGAATTTGCGTTGGTTATTGCAGCTTGCAAATCGTTGGCGTCGTATGAAACTTTCTGATTAGCAACATAGTACTGACTGGTGGCGGAATCAAAAACATACTGTCCTGCGGAAAGGTTCGTCAAAGTTGGAAGAGTCCCCGATGAATCAAACTGTTGCACTTGTCCGCTGTAACTGACGACAGTACCGGAAGGAGGAAAGCTTTCCACAATTTTGGAAAGATTTTCCTTGTCGATTCCAGCCGGATCCTGGACCAAAAAATACCTTCCCTCGTGAAGAATCACGTCTTTGGCTTGGGCCAAGCCTTCGTCCGGATTAAAGAGTTGCAAGTTCCCCTTGACGTAGGGACCACTTACGATCGACCCCTCTTCGGAGGCGGCTACCAATCGGTAGTCCATTGCATCGGGATCGAAAAATACGGTTCCCTCGTTTTCGGAACCCTTGACGGAAAATTCATTGACTGGAATGGCCACCTGTTTGACGTTGGCGGCAACGTCTAGTTCCAATTGGGCAAACCCCTCGTTCACTTGAGTTGTCAGTGGATTGTCCATCAAGGTGTACTCGGTCTTTTTCGCCGCGTACAAAAGATTTCTGGCATGATCCGTTGCAGACTTCGGAGGAGTCACCTCACCAGTTTGGGGATTCTTGGTAGCTTCTTCGTCAAAAAGTTTTCCGTCCGGAGTAATCCAATAATATCGATTTTCAGTACCGGTTACCTTGAGATTCCAATCTTCGCGCTCGGTATCATAACCCGAATTCAGCTCTTTCCAGTAAGCCCCTCCCGAATTAGTGGGATGGTGGTTCACATTGTGAGAGCCGAGCGACTCGTAGACTTTGTCGCCAAGGCGAACAACGTCTCCTTGTTGATAAATGGTCAATCTTTTCCAGGGATCGGAATGAGACGTAATCAAGGTGGAAGTTCCGTCCGTAAGCTTGGTGCTGACCGAAAGGTCTCTGTCCCAATTGTTTTTGACCACCGATTTGTAGACCTCGAATTGCTCGGTGTTGGTCAAGTCCGAATAAGTTTTGTTGGTAAATCGCTTGGCCGCTTCGGCATCAAGAGCTTGTGAAAGGTTTTCCGGAACTCCCTTGACGGCTTCCTGAACGAGGGCTTTTTCAGTTTGGCTCAAGTCTTCGTACGCAACGCCGGGATAACGGGAGGCAGTCTCCTGTTTGAGCTTTTGGTCGAACTGTTCGGGAAAGTAAAAATTTGGATCCCAGTGCGTAAGCAAGGTGGACCTTGCCTCGAAGCTTTGGCCAACCGCTCCGGTAACGACTAACTCTCCGCTTGGTGAAACCACTGCCTTGAGGTCGACAGCAGGGTTGTAAACGGAATTCGATGAATTTGAACCACGCACGAAAGCCTTGTATTGAGTCGATTCGTAGGAAAGAGAATCCTTCAGCACGTCGGAGTCGTTGTTAATCAGATCCCTGATCTTGGCCGCGACTTCATCAGTTCCCAAACCATCGACTTTCGACTGCAAAACATACTCTCTTCCGTTCAAGGCAAAAATGATTTCGTCGCCAAACCCCATCCTTCTCTTGCCATCCGCACCGGGCTTGGAAACTTCATTGAAGGAAAAGGTCTTGGTTTCCCCTTTGCCACGCAAAATATCCGAATTATTGAATTTCGGTTTGAGCTTGGACCCGCCGAAGAGGGCTTGCTTGCGATGGGTCGCATTGATACGGTTCAAGGCTTCCTCGATCAATTGATTGATCTCGTGACCATAAGTTTCCATGGCCGGACCATTGAGACTGGAACCTGCGGAACGGGCAATTTCCTGAGCACGCTGATTGAGTTCAGTAAGCTTATCGAGATTTAGATGACCCGCGTTGAGAAACTCATCGGCATAGGAAGCGTTTCTTTGATATTGGGTCAATTGCCCTTTTTGGGTTTCCAAACGAAGAACTCTCCCCAAACGCATTCCGTCATCCTCGGGAAGCCTGAGTTTTTGCCCCGAGGTGATTTGTCTATCCATCATGAACCTCTGCTGATCCAATTCTCGGATCTTCGAGGTAATCGCGTTGCTGGAGCTTAAATTGGGGAGACGCATGAAAAATTATTTAACCAGTCCCATTACAACCAATTCGAGCATCTTGTCGAGTGTATTCAACACACGAGAAGAGGCTTGAAAAGATCTTTGAAACTGCATCAGGTCAGCGACTTCCTCATCAATGGAAACCGAACTTACCGCCCTTCGCTGGTCGAGAAGAAGAGTTTCGATCGTTTCTTGATGACTCATGTTATCGTTGACGTCGGCAAGGGTGTTCCCGAGATCCGCATTCATGCTCGAAACCATATCGGTAAACTTTCCGTTGCCGAGTTCGGATATTTTAAGGGCGATGTCGTTGGAAGCCTCATCATCATCGTTGCTTGCCTTGATCGTCTCGGCCGTCAAATCGTCATGGACAACCAATGAGCTTGCGAGGTTCCAACTGTTGTCAAGCACAGCGTCAAAGGAGAAATTGTCACCGAACAAGAAGGCTTTGGACCCTTCGTTTATCCTGAAAGGAAGGGAATCGTAACCAAGCAAAGTGAATCGCCCTTCGTTGTCACCGGTTCCCGGTATTCCGTCGTCTCCCGGGTAGGAGGCGTCTGCCTCCGTCGTGACGTTCTTCATCCTGCGGGCGCTGGCGTAAAATTGAAAGATGCTATCCTTGTTTTGAGATATCTCAAGGTCGTCGTCATACGGATCGCTTCCATCATCAAGAAAGCCATCGTTCCCCCTGATGTAATAATCCTGAAGTTTGAAATCCGCCAAACCCAACTTGGTGGGATCCGGATGAAATTCCGGCAAATCATCTGGCACAACGGGAGAAACGCTGCTCAAGGTAAAGGTATCGGATTCGCCAAAAGGCAGGATCATATTCGCCTCGTTCCGAAAAAGCCTCAACTCCCCGTTTCCTTCCGAACCATAGAGCCCAAGATCCTCCATGAAGGTATTGGTGCCCAAGGTCGCCCTAGTAAGGTTTGCCTTGAAACCAAACAAATACTCGCTTGGTGCGTCTTCGGGGTTGTAAATCCCGTTCACCTCCTCGACGAAGGAGGAAACAAAGGCGTTCAGAGAGGTGCGAAAGTTCTCGACGTCGACCAATCGCGATTGCTGATAACCGTGAAGGGAACCTGACTCAAGATTGACTTCGGGACCGGTCGTTCCATCAGCGCTTTTGACAAAAAGCGCGTCCGTCGAAGGGAAGCCCATTCCCTGATTGAGAATATTCAGACTTTTGATTTCCCCGTCTTGAACGACGGCTTCGGCAACCCCCACGTTGACCTCGACAAGGGCACCCCCGGAAACGTTCCAACCCGTGGGAGCGGACCTTCTTTGGATTGCAGGTGCCTCCAACTCACTTGTAGGATCCGGTGTGAAAACGTGAAAATTGTTCTTCCACTGCGCGTCATTCGGATTAAAAGCGGCAATGAATTCTTGGCTACCGGTTATGGCCTCTGGTTGAGCATTGACGAGAAAATGCGTACCGGAACCCTCATGATAGTAAACTTTCCCGTCCTCGAGAACCAATTCCATCTGTGTACCCGTAACCGGTTGCCCGTCGACAATGGTAGTAACCG
>JAYOII010000204.1:0-5705 GCA_038118685.1 Opitutia bacterium | reverse complement strand
GCCTGCCCAACAACAGTCGTCCCGTGACCGCCTATCTCTTTTCGCGAGGCATCGACGGCATGAAAGAAGCCGAGGGCGATCACCTCGGAATCGGAGGAACCTATGGGTTGGCCGGTCGGTTTCTCGTCTACCAGGGAAACCAAAGCAAAGGGCTTTTGACCGGGTTGGCCAAAGTTGCACCCAAGAGTTGGCATCATGTTGTCATGGTACGTGAGGGCGAGCGTATTCGGGTCTACCTCAACGGAAACCCCAAGCCCGACATTGATGGAAAATTTGCCCGTTCCTACCCGAAAAGACATCCCCAGTTCTTTCTTGGGGGGCGCAATGACAACTTTGCCAACCTGCAGGGTCGGCTAGACGAGGTCGCTCTTTATGACCGTGCTCTGACACCCGAAGAAATCAGCGCTCACTATCGGGCCGTGAAGCTTTCGCCGGCAAGCGAAGACTAGCCCTTTTTTGTTTTGGCCCTTCCCGCAAACCTTCCGATCCGAGAAAGGGATTGGTTGTAATCATTGGGTATTTATTTACTGTGAATACCTTGAATTGACTAAAGAAAAGACAGCTCGGGATTTCATAAAAATGAAAATACTCTTACTACCGATCGTAATGATTGTGAGTTTGTGCGGTTTGCTCAAGGCCGCTCCGTTTGCCATGCCCGATAAAATGGAGGATCTGCTGGCGAATTACTGTTTCGATTGCCATGACGATGAGACCAAGAAGGGTGAGGTCCGGTTGGACAACCTAGCGACCTTGGCTCTCAAAGATCGGTTGGATTTGTTGAATCGCGTGCAGGAGCAAATCTTCATCAAGGAGATGCCCCCCCGAAAAAGAAAAGTTCAGCCGAGCGATTCCGAGCGAGAGCAGCTTCATGACTGGATGACCGTTGAGCTTCGTAAGCACAAGGCCTCCAGGTTTGAGGAAAAGCTGCGTTACCCTAGCTACGGAAATTACCTTGACCATGATAAACTCTTCAGTGGGGAAATTAAGGCCAAACCGTTCTCGCCCGCCCGGAGGTGGTTGGTCAGTCCGAGGATTTTTCATGAACGGGTGATGAATGCTCTGGGATTGAGCGATCATGAGAAAAGAAGTTTTTCGACCCGTCAGTTTTATGGAGTGAAGAACCCGTTTTTGTTACCCGATCGTTCGGGGGTTCGTGATTATGACGTCACGACCTTGGATGGGGGACATTTGTTGGTGATGTTGGGAAACGCCAAATGGATAGCGGACAAACAAATTTTGGCCGCCCGCCTGAAGACTGCTCAAAAAGAGGAACTGCTCAAAGGTTTGAGTAGCAAGGACCGGTGGTATCCCAAAGTTACGCCCGAGGCTTTCGAGAAAATCGTCCTCAAGGCAGAGCCCCCGACGGACGAGGAAATGATGACTGCGGTCGAGAAACAGTTCGATTGCGTATTGATGCGCAAACCGACCAAGGAGGAGCTTGCCAAATACGTCGACCTGTTGAGGTCTTCCATTCAACTGGCCGGGAATGCGGAGGGGTTGCGGCAAATGCTTTTTGCCGTGTTGCTGGAGTCCGATTTTCTCTATCGTCTGGAATTGGGAGGTGGCGAATCCGACCAGTTCGGGCGACGCAAGCTCACCCCGCATGAAGGCAGCTTGGCGATCGCTTACGCCTTGGGAGACCGGAGTCCCGACCCCGAATTATCCAAAGCCGCCCAAGAGGGCCGTCTCGAATCCAAGGAAGACTATCGCCGCGAAGTCGAGCGTCTGCTTGCCGACCAAAATTATTACAAAGGCCCCGTAGACCATAAGATCAGCGGGAAAAACATGCGCTCCCACGAAACGTCGCACCCTAAGATCGTCCGCTTCTTTCGCGAATTCTTCGGGTATCCGAAGGCGGCCAAGATTTTCAAGGATATCGAGCGCAGCGACGGCTATTATCAGAATCCCGGGCGTGGCACCTTGGGCTCCCCCGGGTTCCTGATCAAGGAAGCCGACCGGGTGGTGGATTGGTACCTAAAGAAGGATGAGAAGGTTTTCGAAAACTTGCTTACCTCAGAAGAGTATTTCGTTTACCACGACAAAGACAACGAAACGGGGAGCAAGATCATTGCGGAGTGGACGGAAGCCTACGAAAGGCTCAAGGACACGGACTGGAAGGAAAACCCGGAGAAGGTCATCGAGGAGAATCTGGATTTTCTAAACACCAAGAAATCCGTTCGGGTTTCGGGTACGAAATCCAAGCGCGAATTTATGCGTTACATGCATTTCTGGGGGGAAACGATCGGCAAGGGGCGCACGCCCTTTACCACGCCTTCTTTTGCCCATGGCTACTACTACAACCATTCGGTGTTTTACAACCTGCCGCCCACGCCGAACCCTTTCCGTTACGGGGGAGTGGAGAACAAAAACCACAAGGGCTTGGAGGACGTCGAATTCTGGGACTACCCGGTCGAGCAGCCCTTTGAGGTTTCGCAGCGCAAAGGTTTGCTTACTCACCCCGCCTGGTTGATCGCGCATTCCTCCAATTTTCATACCGACCCGATCAAGCGCGGACGCTGGATCCGGGAAAAACTGCTTGCCGGAAGCGTGCCCGACGTGCCCATCACCGTGGACGCGCAAATACCGGAGGATCCTCACAAGACGCTGCGCGAACGTGTGGAATCGGTAACCGGACAAGCCGAATGCCGGAAATGTCACGAGCGTATGAACCCGCTTGGTTTTCCCTTCGAGGTATTCGATGACTTCGGTCGCTACCGCCTTGACGAACCTTTGGAATACGAGGAGCAGCTCGTGGCCAAGGCCAAGAAGAAAAACGGAGCCAATCTCTACAAAACCAAATCCGTCCGCACTTCGGGAGCGTTGAGGGGGACCGGTGATCCGAATCTGGACGGCGAAGTTTCCGATCCCTTTGATTTGATCGACCGGTTGGCCAAGTCGACCCGTGTACGTCAGTCGATCATCAGGCATGCGTTTCGTTTTTACATGGGACGAAACGAAATGATGTCCGATGCGCAGACCCTGCTTGATGCCGATCGGGCTTACGTCCGAAGCGGGGGAAGTTTCAATGAGGTTATTATTTCCCTTTTAACCTCCGATTCCTTCAGGTACCGTAAATAATCGACGATTCACCATGAACACACGCAGAGACTTCCTTAAGCAATCCCTTCTCGGAGCGGGCGCCTTGGCGTTCGCGAATGGTTCAGCCTTGGCCAAACAACCAGCCAAGCCTCCCATGCGTTTCATTTTCATGCACCGGGGCAACGGTCTTTGGCCCCGCGTCATGGTGCCACCCGGCCTGGATGAGAAAACCCTCGAAAAGGAAAAGCGCAAGGAACCCTTTCAACTCGATCTGGATTCGCACGACCTTCCCGGATGGATGGATCCACTCTCCGCCCACAAGGAAAACCTCACCATTCTGCAAGGGCTCTCCGGCAAAATGTGCACGACGGGCCATCATTCCTGGTGTTCCTCGTTGGGTGTTTTCAAAGCCAACGAACGCCCCAGTTCAATCAGGTGGGCTACTGTCGACTTTGAGTTGGCCAAACTCTTTCCTTCTCCGGCCGAGCATATCGAGCTGGCCTGTTTCCCCCTCGAAGGTGGCAATGCGCGAGGTACCCTGGACGACGTGGCTACCGGTTTTTCGGCCCGTGGTCCTCAACAACCCAATTATGCCTTTGGTTCGCCGCGTGTCGCCATGGAGGAACTCTTCAAGTCCGTTTCAACGGAACAGTCCGCCAAGACTCAATACCAGTTGGACCGGAAGGTTCTTGAGTTCGTCGCCAAGAACGAAGGTACTCTGGCCGGATCTCTCGGTGGTTTTGAGAAAGCCAAGGTCGGTAATTACGCCGACTCTGTGGAAGCGATCCGCGAACGTAACCGCAAGATCGACGCCATGTCCGACGTCATCCGCCGGCACGTTCCCAAACTCGATCCTAAATACCTCGACCCCGGGATGACGACGCTGGACCGTCAGGTTGGCCACACCGAAGTATTGCTCGGAGCCCTTATCTCCGGTCTTACCAACGTCGTGGCCTTCACCGTCGATGAGTTGGGGCACCGCTATACGGGGTTACCCGGAATCGAAGGCGAAAAGGTGAATATGCACGACGTCGGCCACAACAAGGTGATCGGCGGTCTCAAGGCGGAGACCATTCGCGAGTTGGCCCGTACCCATCACATGACTCTCGTCGATCGTATCGTAACCCGTCTCAAGAGCGTGCCGGAAGCAGGCGGAACGATGTTCGACAACACCATGATCTTTTATTTTCCCGACGGGGGCGAAACCCATCATTCCCATGGAACCGAGTATCCCTTCGTCGTTTTGGCCGGTGACAATACCCGCGTCGACTTACGCCGCCAATACGTTCGCCTGCCCAACTACGGGCAAGCCGGTCACAGCACCCTCGGAAACTTTTACACCACTCTGCTCAATGCCTATGGAAATCCAATCGAGCACTATGGAGCCCTTGATACCGGCCTGACTAAATTCGGGCATGGTCAAACCGGCCCGATCAAACAGTTTCTTTCCTAAAAAACATCGGGCGAGGCTAAGAGTAGAGAGACGATTCGTTCCATGAAAACACTGCCTTTCCTCGTTTTCGCCGTCCTAAGTGTTTGCGTCATGCGGGCTCAAGCCGAATCGGGCGTTCATGAGGGCCGGTACCAAAAGAACCTCATTTACAAGGGACCCGTGACAGGCGATGAGATCATCTATACCTTGTACCTTCCCCCGGGACATTCCGAAGACAAGGGGCCTTATCCGCTCATCGTTTTTCTCCATGGGGCAGGAGGGGGCAATGCTTCGTCCCAGGTCATGCAGAGTTACGAAGCCGCCCGCAAGGCGGGCAAGATTGGAAACTTCGTCGTCGTCTTTCCGGAAAAGTACGGGGGCACGGTCTGGCGGGACGGGGCCAAGGACAAACGACCGGAAACCAACGTTCTCAAGGAACTTCTTCCTCATCTTGAGAAGGAACACGCCCTTAGCCGGGATCGTGGCGCCCGAACCATCATGGGGTTTTCCATGGGGGCCGCCGGTTCGATCTATTGGGGAGCCAAGCACCTCGACGTCTTCTCGACGGCAGTGGCTCTGGACGCGGGAGGGGGCACCAGTTTCACCGATCCACAGGCCCGCAATTACGTGCCTGAATACGGGAAGAAAACCAAGGCCATCCAGAAATCTCTCAAGTTGCGACTGGTGCAGGGGGGACTTAACACCAGGAAGTTTCGGGATTCCCTCGACCAACTGAAGATTTCCTACGACTACTTTCAACTGCCTCATGATATCTCGGCTTACCCGGACGGCTCCTGTTGCTTGAACAAGAAAGACTCCACGAGAAAATTTCTTCACAACCCGATTTGCATGACTGAAAACGCCTGGGGAGTGGCCACTTGGGCTTTCATCGAAAAGAATACGCTTCGATAAAAAGGAAGAATGATAATGAAGGCCTCCTTGTACTTTTTTTAATCATTTTGATAGTACCTCTGTTTCTTGGGGGTTGTGTGGACAAACCGATAGGCGGGTACGTACCGGCTTCCTCATTCAGCTAAAAAGGTTTCGCCAAAAACCGTGAGGAAGCGCTGGCTCATCGCGGCAAAGTTCTCAAGGTTCGGGGTTATGTGGATGGCGGCAACGTGTTTCCCTAGGACTGGGGTACTAACCAAACTGGAAAATGGAGGTTCAAACTAAAAGCCAAACCTTCGGACGAGGTGGGTCAGTCTTTTAGCATTCACATTCCCGTAGACGA
>JAYOII010000203.1:0-5773 GCA_038118685.1 Opitutia bacterium | reverse complement strand
CACTTCGCCAGCCACCAAGGCTCGGGCGAGTTGAGTCTCGACTTGCGTCTGCAAGAATCTTTTCAAAGGTCGGGCTCCATAGGTCGGGTCGTATCCTTTTTCTCCGATCCATTTCTTGGCGGCTGCCGTGAAGTCGACCGAGACTTTACGGTCTTCGAGACGCTTGTTCAGTCCATTGAGCAGAAGGTCTACGATCTCCGTGATCTCCTCGAGAGAAAGAGGTTTGAAGAGCACCACGTCGTCGATCCGGTTGAGAAATTCGGGACGAAAATGATCGCGCAAGTCGGCCATGACCGATTCACGGGCGGACTCGGAAATTTCGTTGTCGATCACGCTTTCCTGAAGATAACGACTGCCGACGTTGGAAGTCATGATGACCACCGCGTTCTTGAAGTCAACGGTACGCCCTTGCGAATCGGTCAGGCGTCCGTCGTCCATCAATTGAAGGAGGACGTTGAAGACGTCGGGGTGAGCCTTTTCGATCTCGTCGAAGAGAAGGACGGAGTAGGGTTTTCTTCGAACCGCTTCGGTAAGTTGACCGCCCTCTTCATACCCGACGTAACCGGGAGGGGCGCCGAGAAGGCGGGCCACGGAGTGCTTCTCCATGTACTCGGACATGTCGATGCGAACGACGTTGCTTTCACTGTCGAACAAGGTTTCGGCGAGGGTTTTGGCCAACTCGGTTTTTCCAACTCCCGTCGGCCCGAGGAAAAGGAACGATCCGATCGGACGGTGAGGATCCTTTATCCCGGCGCGAGCCCGCATGATGGCCTCGGCGACGGCATCAACCGCTTCTTCCTGACCGATAACGCGTTCATGCAAAATACTTTGGAGACGCAAGATTTTTTCGCGCTCCCCTTCGATCAATTTGGTCACGGGCACACCTGTCCAGCGGGCTACGATTTCAGCGATTTCCTCGGCCGTGACTTCTTCCTTGAGAATGGAATCGTCCTTTTTGTCGGCATTCTCGAGCTTCTCCAATTCGGCTTCCAGGTCGGGTAGTTTTCCATGCTTGAGTTCAGCCACAAGGCTTAGATCATAGGCTCGTTCGGCCCGTTCCATTTCAGCGCGGGTTGCTTCGATTTGTTCTCGCAGAACACGAACGTCGTCAATTCCTTTACGCTCGCCTTCCCATTGACGCTTGATGGTTTCCATCTTGTCACGGGCATTGCCCAAGTCCTTGCGGAGCACCTCGAGGCGGTCTTTGCTGGCTTTGTCCTTTTCCTGCTTAAGGGCGGTTTCCTCGATCTCAAGTTGGAGAACCCTTCGGCTGATCTCGTCCAGTTCGGCGGGCATGCTGTCAAGCTCTGTGCGAATCATGGCACAGGCTTCGTCAACCAGGTCGATTGCTTTGTCGGGAAGAAAGCGATCGGAAATGTAACGGTTCGAAAGGACGGCGGCGTTGACCAAAGCCTCGTCACGGATATTGACGCCATGGTGAATCTCGAATCTCTCGCGCAAGCCCCGGAGAATGGAGATGGTGTCCTCGACGTTGGGCTGATCGACCAACACGGTCTGGAACCGTCGCTCCAAAGCAGTGTCTTTCTCGACGTGCTGGCGGTACTCATTAAGCGTGGTCGCCCCGATACAGCGAAGTTCACCCCGGGCAAGCATGGGCTTGAGCATATTGCCCGCATCGATCGCTCCTTCCGCTTTGCCCGCCCCGACGATGGTGTGCATCTCATCGATGAAAAGAACGATTCGACCGTCGGCTTTGCTCACCTCGGTCAAAACCGCTTTCAATCGCTCTTCGAATTCTCCCCGGAATTTGGCACCGGCCAAAAGCGAGCCCATTTCAAGGGTGAAGATGGTCTTGTCCTTGAGTCCCTCTGGCACGTCGCCCCGAACAATACGCTGAGCAAGTCCTTCGACGATGGCGGTCTTCCCCACCCCGGGTTCACCAATGAGAACGGGGTTGTTCTTGGTCTTGCGCGAAAGAATGCGAATAACCCGGCGAATTTCGGAATCTCGTCCAATGACCGGATCCAGTTTTCCGGACTTCGCCTGTTCGACCAAATCGATACCATACTTCTTAAGGGCCCGGAATGAGTTTTCAGGTGTTCGGGAGGTAACCTTTTGACCTCCCCGAAGTGTTTGCAGGGTCTGCTTGATTTTCTTCTCGGAAAGCTCAAAGTTCTTGAGGAATTGCTTGAAGGTCGCAGGCTTCCCGACCGACGCAAGGCCCAGAAGAAGATGTTCTGTACTGACGTAATCGTCCTGCATTTCCCGGGAAATCTCCTGTGCTTTCTCGACGCCTTCAGTCAAGGCGGACGAGGCGTAGGAACGTGAGGTGTTTATATCGCCGGCTATTTTCGGCAGGTTCTTCAACTCACGCTGCAGGGCAAGTTGAACGGGGGAAGTCCCCACGCCTATTTCCTCCAAAAGGGCAGGTACAATGCCATCTTCTTGGGCCGTCAAAGCGGACAAAAGGTGCCAAACCTCGACTTCTTGCTGCCCATTGCGCTTGGCCACTTCGGCCATCTCCGTGATTGCGGAAATTCCAAGCTCGGTAAACTTTTCCGGATCGATATTCATGAATTTGATATTGCAGGATGCGTTCCTAATCGTACGAGTTGATTCTTTCCCCTCATTCCGCATAAACAGAAGGGCTCGACCAAGAACAAATTGCTCCTAGTGACGTTCATGATCAGGGAAAAGGCTCAAGTGAGACGTATCGTCACACTTTGTGGGGTTGAACGCCGAGCGAATGTTTGCCAACTTCAAAAGATGAAATTGAGTGAGCGGGTGGACTTGATCGATCGTAAATTGAACGAACTGTATCCCTCCCCGCCCATTCCCCTTGAACACAAGGATCCGTTCACCCTTCTGATCGCGGTTCTTTTGTCCGCCCAGTGCACGGACGCTCGGGTAAACAAGGTCACTCCGGAACTCTTCTCCTTGGCCGACAACCCGTTTGACATGTCCAGGCAATCCGTGGAAGCCATCAATCAAATCGTCCGACCTTGCGGTTTGGCTCCTCGCAAGGCGCAAGCGATTCAGGGACTGTCCGAAATTTTGCTAAGCAAGCATGAAGGGGAAGTGCCCTCGACCTTCGATGAATTGGAAGAACTCCCGGGAGTCGGACACAAAACTGCATCGGTTGTCATGACTCAAGCCTTCGGGCACCCTGCTTTTCCGGTCGACACCCATATTCACCGCTTGGCTCAACGATGGAAACTGACGAACGGCAAAAGCGTCACCCAAACGGAGAAAGACCTGAAGCGGCGCTTCCCCAAAGAACGCTGGAACAAGGTACACCTGCAAATCATTTACTACGGGCGCGAACATTGCCAAGCCCACGCCTGCCACGGCCTTGAGTGCATGATTTGCAAAGCCTGTTTTCCGGAGAGAAAGAAAAAGGTGAAAACCAGAAAGGCTTAGCCTCCCTTCACGAACATCTTCGGTCTGGCCACGCCTAACCGCGCCATGGCATCTTCTGTCAATCCACTTTGGTACAAGTAAACCTCCCTGAGGTTTTCCATGCCGATAAGGGTATCGACCAAAGTATCGTCCATTTGGACGCGAACCAAATTAAGATAACTGAGCTTTTCCAATGCCTTGAGCTTGGCGATTCCATCCACCGTGACCGACTTGGTCCCTTCCAGGTTAAGCTTTTCCAAGTTTTTCATCCGCAGGAGGAGTCCCAACCCTTCGTCCGTGACTTTCGAATTGGTCAGGTCAAGGGAAACAACATAGTCAGCCAGCGGATCAAGAGCGGAAAGATCATCATCCTGCATGGCCATTTCCGAATCAACCGAAGAAATGACCTGCAAGCCTTTGTCCCCCTCAATCGGCAAGATCCTGATACCGGAAATACGCAGCCTTTGAAAATGCTCCTCCTCGAGCATAACTTCCCCAGGCGTGGCTGGATTGTCTTTGGCCACAGCACCGGAATTCGGCTCAGTATTCTGAGCAGGAGATTGTTCCTGAACAGGGATTCCCATTTTGGCGAGGATCGGCCCCATGGTCGCAGGTCCCGGCCAAACAAAGAACAAAATAGCAACCAACCCACCGACCACGACCAAGGTAACTAGAAAAACGATGCAAGTGGAAACGATTTTGGACAAAGCGCTCCGTTGCTTGGGAACAACAACGGTTCCTCCCTTGTTCATTCTGGTTATCTTCCTGGTCTTACGACCCCCGGAAGTTTGCTTCGGGGAGGACGAAGACATAACTGCGGCTTCTTGCCCGGTTGCGGACGATTGAGCGCCTTCACCGGATGAGGCGACGGGTGTCCGGGATTGACCTGTGGCAGCCAATGTTTCGGCCAAAGGGGCTGCTTCCACAGGCTGCGACAACTCGGCAGACGCAAGAAGTTGACCAAGTGATTGCCACTCCGTCTGCCCTTCGAAAAGGGCAAAGTCCTGTTCCAAAAACTGGCCGCCGATCAGGTATTCGCGAGCCTGTTCAACCGTGTAGGGACCAAAAGTCTGACCGTCCCTGGTGAGGTACAGGTTCATTCCGTCGGGGAATTGTTTCCTCCGCCACCTGAATCAGATGGACCGGAGGGAACCGGGGAAGAAGGTTCGGAAGGGGGGGATGAATCCCCGCTCGCTCCTTCATGCCCGAACCATTTGAGTGAAATGCCCATTCGCTCCAACTTGGGGCCGACTTCTTCAGGTGAAAAGGTGACCAGGGCGAAAGCAACGAGATAGGAAACGACTGCAAGGATAAGAAAAACCAACGAGATTGTGTAAATCTTGGAAAATATACCCGCGCTCTTCACGACTATGACCGTTTGGCGACTGTTTAATCCCTTGATTTTTTTCGATCTTGGAGAAATTGGGTTGGATCGGGGAGATGGTTCCTTGGCTTGGGGCGTCCTCTCCTCCTGTTTCGGCATTGGCTCGGCAGTCGGCGGTGGGGGCGGTGGGGGCAAGTCTTCTTCAACCGAATCCTCTGCGGGGAAGGTTGTTTCATTGAAAGTCGACGGGGGAGGGACAGCTTGTACGTCCGGAATTTCCGAAGGATGCGAAAGGTTCGTCTGAGTTGAAATCGCAGGAATGTCGACGGGTGGATCAACCGTGTCATCGACAAATTGTTCATCATCCTCAAACCCATCCTCGTCATCAACGAACATATCCTCCCATTGTTTCATTTTTTCATGATCGAAATCATCTTCGTTTTCGTCCTCTTCCCGAGTGCTCATATCCTCCGATTCGGAGGAAGAGGAGAGCAACTCGTTCAAGGACCGCCAATCTTCTCCGCCCTCCCAGGTTGCAAGATCTCCGGGAGAAAGATCTCCTTGTTCCAAGAGATTGGCTACTTGATCGCGAGAATAAGGTCCGAAGGTTTGATCGTCTCTGGCTATGACAATGTTCATCTAGTCAAACTTGATCATAACGAATCTGAGAAAAAAATCCAAAGCAAAACGCAATTGAACCGTGACTTGTTGTGAACCATTCGGATCGGTCCGCGACAACTTGTTCAACACATACGTATCATGCCATTCACACGCCCTGAAAAAGATACGGACCTCTCATGAAGATGGCTCTATGAATCACCACGGAGCCTTGTCACAAAACTCAAATGGAGCAGGGAAAATATTATTCGGGGAAGGAAGGCAGGGGGGGAAGATCATCGTCCCCGGATTCGGCTCCAGGAAGAGGCGGCAAATCTCCCGATCCGGAATCCAACGGAGGCAAACCGGGAAGGTCGTCTCCTCCCGGGGGCGCCGGAACCGGTGGCAGGCCGGGTTCGTCTCCTCCGGGCAAGGGAGGCAAATCTCCCGATCCGGAATCCAACGGAGGCAAACCGGGAAGGTCGTCTCCTC
>JAYOII010000202.1:3898-5802 GCA_038118685.1 Opitutia bacterium | reverse complement strand
TGTCATAGGTTTGCCACGCGAGGGGTGGCAAGCACATGTTCAAGTCGGGTGCTTTCTTGCGGTAGAGGGCACCGCAGAAATTGAATTCCCCTTTGATTCCGAATGAATCGAGAATTTGGGTCTCGTAGTTATTGAAAATATAAACTCCGCTGTTTCCCCGGTCCTGGTTGCCGGGCTTGGTGCTCGGTTTATAGGGCGTGCGAAATTCGAGGTGCAGACTGAAGTCGCCGAAGGAATCAAGCGAAACGACCCCTTCCTCGAGGAGGTCGCCGTCCAGCTTGATCCCGCCTGAAAAACGATCCATCTCGACGCCTGCAAAAAGAACCTTGGCTCCCTTGGGGGCTTTTTTGCCCAGAGTCGGGCTCTTGCGTTCCACCCGGTCGTAGGCAAAAAGTTTCTTGTCGCCCTTGGTTCCCGTCGCGGTGTCACCTTTGATGATCACGGTTTCCCCGCTCTTGGCTTTGAGGGTGGTTTTTCCCGCTTCGGTGGAACCGGTCAGCAATACGAACTCGTTGTTTTCAGCTCCGCTTCCGGGAAGGCCTCCCTTGTAGAGAGCTGCCTGAAAATTTCCGTCCCCCAAGGCCACCACTTGCAGTCCGTATTGGCCTTTCTTGCCCTTGTGCCCAATCTCGGATGTGGCTCCATATTCACCTTGGATTGCGAAATCCGGGTCTTTGGTGGCGACGTTTAGGTCCTTGACGGCTTTGGTTTTGGATCGGGGAGCGGTCCAGGCAATGAAGCCAAGGCAGGTGAGCAACAAAATGAGGAAGGAAGTGGTTTTCATGGCTAATGATAAGATGGAAATTCTTTCGGTTGGCAAAAACAAAGTGACCATGTCGGTCAAGACGTCCCAAGAGGGGCCAAGTATATGCCGGCGAGCAGAAGAAAGGCACCGAGCAGTCTCCTGATTTGTGTTCCTTTGGGTGCGGTTCCTTCTTCCAACCCCATTCTTTTTCCGAGCCAGGCAACCAAGAGGATTGCCCAAAGCCCCCGGCAGGAATAGAACACGTTCGCCTCGGTTGGCAGGTGATGAAAGCCGATGGCCAGTGACATCAAGACGGCTTGGGCTCCCATGGGAAAACAGGACGCCCACATCCAGCGGTCGGCCCGTCCTCGAAAGGCGAGGAACTTGCCTTTGGACAAGGGGATTAGGAGGAAAGAGAGCAAACCCACGGTGGCAAACATGGAAAAGAGCACGTTGAAGGGGTCGGAGAGATGGCTGAAGTGAGGAACCAGAGCATCGACCAGGCCAAACCCGGCTGCCGTGGCGAGGGCAAAACCGAGCCCCGTTAGAGAGGGTTTGGACCCTTGGGCGGGCCATCCGATCAAGGCGACCGCAATGGCCGCCAGGATTGCGGCTGCCCATGTGGCGGGCCCGAGGGGGGTTGGGGAAAGATTGAGGATAAGGAGGAAGAGGGCAACGAATACCGATTTCGAGCCCATGATCGGTGTGACCATGGAGGCATCTCCCGAACGCAGCGCGATAAAACAACAGGACTGGGCGGCAAAGAACAGAATCCCGATCATTCCGCCGGCTTTCAGGTCTTCCATTCCCAAGGGTACGTCCGCGAGCATGGGGTAGGGGATGAAGAACAGCGCCATTACCCAGTTCGAGTAGACGAGTGAACGGAAGGTACCGGCACCGAGCTCAAGTCCCCGCTTGGCAAGCAGGGCGCTTATGGTGTACACGAAGCCCGCCGAGAGGGCAAAGAGGTAAGGGGGGAGGTTGTCTGGCAAGTGGAGCTTCCGGGAGAGTTATGAGCTTGCCGACTTACCTTGCGGTGAATTCCTTGCTCAGGTTTTCGCAGTAGGCAGAGTCTTGTTCCTTGATCCCGATAACCAGACGATACATGATCTTGACCGGCTTTTCCGGGGTGGCCTCGGACTTGAAGTAGGAACCAAAC
>JAYOII010000202.1:0-3888 GCA_038118685.1 Opitutia bacterium | reverse complement strand
ATAGTCCCGTTCGCTGTAAAAGGAGGGTTTGGGGTTGTCCGGGTGGTCCAGGTAGACGGTGAAGTAGCGTTGATCTTCCACCACGACGCTTTGAGCTTTCCACGGCAAGTTGGTCATATCTTTGTTTCCAGGCCAGTTTTTGGTTTTTCCCTGCGCGTCTTTTCCGTCCTTGGGGCGGACGTAATAAGTCTGCTTGGCGTTTTTCGCAGCCACCTCGTTGGAGGCTCTGAACTGAAAGCCGGCATGCTGAGGGTCGCCGTCCAAGGTTACGGATTCCTGCTTGGTCGATAAAACGGAACTGAAATCAACCTGAAGGCTTCCGTCCTTGCGGTGCGAGAAAGAAAGGGTTCTTTGCTCGGTTGCGAAGATCGAACCGTCGTCCACCCGCCAGGCGATTTCCACGGTATGCCCGGCTCCGTTTCCATCGGCATGAGATTTGATTACTTTTTCGTGAGTCTGATACCCCCCTTTGCAGTGCCAAGTGTCTACCCGGACCTTCTTTCCCTCGGCATTGAGAGCCGAACATTTCGAGAACCCGTAGTAAATTCCACGGTGATGAGTAAACTTGCCTCCCGGGCCCTTGGTGAGAAAGCCATCTCCGTCCGCTTGGTAAACGTGGTGGAAGGGCTTGTAGGTTCGCTCCCGGTCCTCGGGGTCCATTCGTTCGTAGACGTAGCGGACGATTTTCTTGTCGCCCTTCATGAGATCGAGGTGCTTGCCCGGTTCGTCTTTCCAGGAATAGCCATGATGCTTGGAGAATATGGAAAGAGATGGAAACGCGAGAAGAAGGGTGCCGAGTAAGAGTAATTTCATGATGGGGGAGGAAACTCCTTTTTTTCGTGATTCCAAGCGAAAACGAACCTCCGTTCGGAAACTTTTTTGGCAAAGCTTGAATCAATGAGCTAGAAAAGAATCCGATTTTATCTAGAGTGGGCAACAATGATTCGTGTTGTATTGGTTGCCTTATTTGCGTGCGTTCAGTCGATGGATGGAGTGGTTGACTTTGAAAAAGAAGTCTGGCCCATTCTTGAAGAGCGATGTGTGGAATGCCACAAAGCTCCCTACGAGTTGAACGGCCTTCTTAAGAAACCCAAGGCAGGTCTGCGGTTGGACGGTGCGGCTTATATCATGCATGGCGGAGACGAGGGACCTGTCGTCGTGGCCAATCATCCGAGTCGAAGCCCGCTTTATCAGCGAGTTATATTGCCCGAGGACGACGGCGACCATATGCCTCCGAAGGGAGATCCACTGACTCACCGCCAAAAGGAGATTCTCAGGAAATGGATTGCTCAGGGTTTGGATTTCGGGAAGTGGGTTGGCCAGACGGATGGAATAGAGAAACTTGCTCAAAAGAAAAACCAAGACACCTCCGTTTTCATTCCTGAGCACATTAATTTTTACGACAAACTTTCCGCCGGACTGAAACCTTTGCCGGAGACCGAACTTTCCCGAGTCGCCAAGGCAACCGGGTTGATGATTAGGCCCGTGGGCATCGGAAGCCCTCTCGTGGAGGTTCGCGTGGTCACCGACCCTCTGCAAGTCGGTGATGCGGAAGTTGAGAAACTTCGCCCGTTGAGGAAGCATTTGGCCAAACTTGACTTGCGCCACACGGACGTAACCGATCGGGCCATGGCTGAAATTGCAACCTTTTCGAAACTCACCGAACTGAACCTGAGAGGAACCAAGGTGGGGAATTCCGGGCTTTCGACCGTTCTTCGGTTGCCTGAGTTGCAATCTCTCAACCTGTGCGAAACTGAAGTTTCGGAGAAAGGTCTGGGGGGAGTGAAGAAATCCAAGTCGCTGCGCAAGGTTTTCTTGTGGGGCAGTCGGGTGAGCCCGGAAGGGCAGCGCAGGATAGCGAATACCCTCGGTCCCAAGTAGCCGGTTACAGGAGCCTCAGTCGGACAATTTCCAAAGGGTGCTGTCCGATCGCACGTACATGGCTCCCCGGGAAACGGCCGGGGTGCAAAGGATGGTTTCCTCCAAGTCGATCGAATGAACGATCTTGCCCTCGTCTCCTCCGAGACGGACCACTTGCCCCATGCCCGCTTCGTTAAAAACGAAGAGATGTTTTTGGGTTGCCACGGGCGAACCGCTGAAGGGACCCTTTAGCCGCATTCGCCAAAGGATTTCACCAGTCTTGATTTCCGCGCAGGTAAGAACGTTGGCCTTGTTGATGACGTAAAACTGATCTCCCGAGATGGTCGGACTTCCCGTGCCGGGACCCAACTTGTTGTCCCTCCACAACTGAGTATGAGATTTTCCGTCAGGACGCACCTGAAGGGCAGTCAAGCCATTGGACGGGACGAGAATGGCGCTTCCCTTCACCGTGCTTGAGGGAATGGTGGATGCGCCATCCTCGTAGAGCCATTGATCTTTTCCTGTTTTGGGATCAATGACCGCGATCCCCTTCATTGATTGAAGAGCGACTTGTTGATTCTTTCCTTGGCCAAGAACGGTCGGGGAAGTCCAGTTTGCTCCTCTTGGCCGGTCTTTTTTCCAGAGGGTCGTTCCGTTGCTCAAATTTAGACCAACAGTGAGGGATTCCGCATCATTCTCAACTTGGGCGACAAGGACGCCATTGGCGATGACCGGTGAAGAGGACATGCCCAAGCCATTGGCCGCGTTCGGGTAATCATAGGTAAGTCCGCGCAACCATTTCAAGTTGCCCTTCAAGTCCAGGCAAAAGACGTCGTTGGACGAGAACTGCGCCACCACCACTTTCCCGTCGCTCACCATCGTTGGAGCGGCAACACAAGTTTTCTCATGACAAATCGTACGCCCGGTGGCCTTGAACGTTTTGCGCCAGTCGATTTTACCGGTCTTGACGTCATAGGCAATGACGTGAAGGGTTTCCTGCTTGGGACCACTGGAGGCGGTCAGGAGCACTCGCTCCCCGATGACGATGGGACTGGATAGTCCGCGTCCGGGGAGCTTCACCTGCCATGAAGATCGAGATTTGAGTCCGATACTTGGCGAAAGTTCGTGGTCAATGATGCCGTTCCCGCTGTCACCTCGAAAGGACAGCCAATTTCCAAGGACGGAAAGGGGAAGGAAAAGAATGCAAGTTGCAATGGATGAGTATTTCATGGTCGTTTTCATTCTTTGCCGGATTTTGCGGAGTGAAGGGCGGTTCCACTGGGATCGGTTACGCGCAGGCAAAATTCCCACTGCTTGGTCCAGGGTTGCGTTTGTTCGTTTTGGCAGACTTTTACGAGGATTTGGTTGGGACCCTTGGCGAGTTTTCCGTCGATAACGAATTGATCGACGCGGGTTCCGCCACGATGGTATTCGTCACGGGCGAACAGAAGTTCCCCGTTTACCCAAAGCTTCCAGGCATTTTTTGAACCGATCCGGAACTGTGCGGGGCGGGCGGAATCGGAATCGAAGGTTGTGTGGGCGTAAGCCAAAACCTCCTTGATCTCACCGTATTGCAAGTTGACGTTCAGCATGCCGAATGGATCGGGCGTGGTAAAGGCGCTCCATTTTGCCTTTTCGTTCTTCCCTTCGTAACTGGCTTTGAGATCAATCTTTTTTTCAGGTGGATATTTCACCCCGAAACCCTGTCTGCCCGAATTGTCGAAAGGCCCGATCGTATGCCAGTCGACAAGAAACCCCATCAGGGTTTGGACGTCGATTTTTTGACCGGCTTTCTCCAAGGCCTCCTTTGCCTCCTTGATTTGGTCGACTTCGCGTCCTTTGCTCAGGACTTTTTCGAAAAGAGCTTTCGATTTTTCGGGCTTTTCCGCTTTGCGCGCAGACTCGAGTAGTTTTTCCACGGCCAATCTCCGAAGGGTGGGTTCACGGTCATCGATAAACTTGGGGGCCAACGATTGGGCGAGTTTGGGTTTGTACTCCTGAATGATCTCGAATGCGAACTTCCTCGAA
>JAYOII010000201.1:0-5841 GCA_038118685.1 Opitutia bacterium | reverse complement strand
AGAGTAAACAACAGACCTTGGCGAAATGGAATTTTATGAATCATGACTGATGAGTTGTGGGATCTTCGGAAAATTACAGGTAGCGGTCGATCACGAGGGTTGCGAGGAGAAGAGGCAGATAAATGATCGTGGCGATGAAAAGGCGCTTGGCAGATCTGTCGCGGTTCTTGCCGAAAGCGAAATCAAGCGCTCGGAACATGATGAAAAGAGTCAATGCGATCGCACTGAAAAGATAGAAGTTTCCGGGCGTTTTGTATCCTTCCCCCAAATCGAAAAAGTAGGGTGCAAAGACCAAAAAGTTAAGGATAAGAGTGTAGACGAGACTCTTTCTGGCGAGCTGTGTGCCGTTTGGATCACCGGAGTGATGAAGTTGAAAACCACCTTTTTCATAATCTTCCCGAAAATTCCACGCGATGGCCATGAAGTGAGGAAGTTGCCAGGCAAAAAGGATCCCAAACAAAATCCAACCATATGAGGTTGGTGACCCGGCAGCGGCTACCCATCCGATGAGGGGGGGGAGAGCGCCCGAGACGGCTCCCACTTCGATGGCCAAGGACGATTTTTTCTTGAGGGGTGTGTAGAAAGCCAAATAGATGACTAGGGTAAGAAAGGTGAGACCGACAGACCATTCGTTGGTTCCCGCCCAAAGAATACCCAAACCGAGAAGCGAAAGAAAGATTCCGAAAAAGAGGGCAAATTGTGAGCTAATAAGCCTTGCTGGAATAGGACGGGCGGCAGTTCTGGGCATGAGGGCGTCTTCCTTGCGCTCCATCCATTGGTTGAGAGCAGCGGCTCCGGCAGCGGAAAAAGCGGTGCCGAAGGTAAGAGCGAGGAAAACGCTGAGGTTATCGACGAGTGGATCATGGACCAAATAGCCGAGAGAAGCGGTAAAAACAGAGAGAAGGCTGAGGCGGGGTTTCGTAAGTTCATATGCTCCAAGTAAGGAAATACCCACGTCACTCTGAAGGGACGCTGTGTTTGTCTTGGCTGATATGTCTTTGACGGTGTTCACAAGGGTAAGTTTCGATTCATTAAAATGAATTTAAAGCAGGATGCAAGCAAGGTGAATGGAAACTTATATACGATTGATAGCTGTGCTAATAATAGGATGCAGAGGCGTTAACGTACTTTTGAGGGCAAAACCGATAAGATTCGTTCTACGAAGTTGCACCTTTTTTTTGAAAAAGGGCAAACTGATTATAAGGGAAGGATTTGGAGGGCTCCAAAAAGCGCTCTGTTTTAACCCGATTCACACTAATATCCGGCATTCTTTTTCTTTGGAATTGCTTGCCACGCTTCTGTAAATATAACGGTTTCCCGTGAAGTTTTGCAGAATAATAGGTTCCGTGGCGACGGTTGTCTCGTTTTTCTTTCTTACTTCTTCATGTGGTGATGAGAATTACAATTTGGGGAATTCCTCCTTGTCCGAATTCGAAATCAGAGGAAAGTTTTCCGCGGCCGAAGAAAATTCCAGCAAGGTGGAGGTTTTTTTATGGGGTGCCGGCAGTAAAGTGGCTTCCGAAATTTCGTCTGAGCTCGGCAATACCTTTACTTTTGACATTCAATCGAGTGAACTTGACCTGATGCGTCGCAAAAAGATTTTCAAGGGAAAAGTTCAGGAGACGCTCCATCCATCCGGAGGAAAAGCCTATTTGTTGCATTACCTTTGGCCCGATGAACGCGGAGCCCGCATCCGGTTCGACAACGTCAACCGCCTTCTTCGACGGGACACCTTGTCTTTGGGCGATGGGTTGATCCGTTCGGTTGGAGATCAATTGCCCCCTTTTGCCTTGTACGATCAGGACGGAGAAATCATAACAACGGATTATTTCGATGGCTCTGCAACCGTACTGAATTTCATTTTCACCCGGTGTTCCGTTCCCGATATGTGTCCGGCTTCAACGATGAAGATGAAAAAATTACAGTCTCTTGCTGAAAAGACCAAAATCGAAAGGGTGAAGTTTCTCTCCATCACCCTCGATCCTCTTTATGATTCCCCCGCCGTGCTCAAACAATATGTTCAAGCCTATGGTTTGAACGAAGAAAATTTTCGCTTCGGAACTGCGGGGAAGAGCGTAATCGACGATTTGACCCGGCAGTTCGGTCTTCTTCGTAATAACCACGAATCCTTGACCATCGAGCATACGATGCGCACTCTTTTGGTCAACTACCGCCGGCAAATCATTTACCAAGTGCCGGGCAAAGACTGGTCGCCGGAGGACTTTCTTTCTCGCCTTTCCGGCGGAACGCAGAAATAACCTGCTTGTAGACAAACCGTTCAAGCGCACCCCCAACGATGAATCCTTCCCTAAGAGCCTTGCTAGTCGCCTTGCCTTTCGTGGCTGCTTACTTCGTCATGCGATACCTTCCCGTGACACCATGCGATTTTCTGCACGAGGAAACTTACAATGCTGAAGGAGTCGTTGACTATTGCGGTGGCGGAGATTCAGCTTTCGTCGATCTCTCACTGCGCAAGTGGCCTTTGTCGCTGGACTTTCGCCCGCTTGGCGAATTGGTCCCCGGCCAACCGTGCGACTTTCGTCTCGATATCACGCAATTTGACGGCTCGCCTCTCACGGCGGAGGAAGTGGCGTTGAGCCATACGAAGAAAATTCATCTGCTTGCGGTGGACGAATCCCTCTCCGATTACCACCACCTGCACCCTGAACCCGACTCTCTCAACGGGGGTGTTTGGTATTTTACCCTTACCCCTGAAAATGCCGGAAAATACGCTGTCTTTCTCGATTTTATACCTATTCGCAGCCCGAGAAGAGTCCTTTTGACTTCTTTTTTCGATGTCAAGGGTGATGGGGTTGCCGCGCCCAGTGTTCAGGAAAAACTGTCATTTTCTTCAGGAAATCGGTTCTTCGAGCTTAAGAAAGACGAATCGGGTGATGAGATTCGTTTGGTGTTTCATGCCTCGGACCAAAACGGCAAGTCACTAGGTTTCCAACCGGTCATGGGAGCTTTTGCTCATATGGTTGCTTTCGACGGCGAACTTAAAGGTTTTGCTCATTTGCATCCAGAGGAAAACTTGCTTCCGGTAGGCGAGGGCGATCTTCACGAGGGTCCCCTTTCTTTTACTTTCACGCCGCCC
Source organism: Opitutia bacterium (assembly GCA_038118685.1). Taxonomy (GTDB): domain Bacteria; phylum Verrucomicrobiota; class Verrucomicrobiia; order Opitutales; family Seribacteraceae; genus Seribacter. The sequence continues at coordinate 2,744 of JAYOII010000201.1, read as the reverse complement.
AAACAAGGTCTTTACCGTTTGTGGGCTCAAGTCAGATTCGCCGGCGAACCCGAAACCTTCATCCCTTTCGACCTGAAAGTCGGATCCTGATTTGCGGAAAATGGTCATGGAATTGGATTCCTATCGCAAGCTGGCGCCGAACGTCGAATTGGCGAAGAGACTAAAGTTGCTGGTTTGGATCGTGTCTGCTCTCGTTCTTGGACTTGTAGCTGCTATGCGACCAATACGTCCATGGTTTCTGTCCTTGCTTGAAAAACCGGAAGGCCTTTCTCTTCCTTTTCTCCCTCCCTTTCATGCTGCGCTCAACGCCTTTGCGGCTTTCGGATTGGTGATGGCGGTACGCGCGATCAAAAAACAACGGGTTTCTCTGCACCGCAAATGGATTTTCTTTGCCTTGGCGTGTTCATCCCTGTTCTTGATTTCTTACGTTTGTTACCACCTTACGACTTTTGAGACGTCCTTTGGCGGCCAGGGTTGGATCAGGCAAGTGTATTACTTCGTTCTGATTTCTCATATTGCGCTGGCTGCATTGAGCTTTCCATTCATCTTGCTGACTTTCGTCCATGGGTACACCAATTGTTTCGCGGAGCACAGAAAACTCGCACGCATTGTTTATCCTGTTTGGCTTTACGTTGCCATTACCGGACCCGTTGTCTACGTAATGTTGCGCCCTTATTATTAGGAAGCAGGGTTTGGGTGAGGTTATGCGTGGTTTTTCCGAGCTTCAACTCCCTTGGTTTCTCTCCCATCTTCTCAATTTGAAATCAGTGCATTCGTGCAAAATTTCATGAGGGCTGAAAAGCTCGGAATATTCAGGAAAAAAGGCATCGCCATTCTCAACCACACGGTTTACTTCGGTAAGAAAAAGTTCAGTGCAGTCTTCCAAGGCAAGAGTGTAGAGCTCTCCTCCGCCAATAATGAACAAAGTACGGTCTTCAATTGCCCGCTTTGCCTCATCCAGGGAACGAAAGACACGTATGCCGTCACCTGTTTCGAGGGTTCGGCTAAGCACCCAGTTTTCGCGACCGGGGAGAGGACCGGGGAGTGATTCCCAAGTTTTGCGACCCATAAGAATAACGTGTCCCATGGTGATCTTTTTGAACCACTTGAGGTCGTCTGACAGCCGCCAAGGCAAGTCGCCGTTTTTACCAATGACTCTATTTTTCGAAACCGCGGCTATTGCCTTTAAGGAACTATTCTTCGTCATACGGCAATGGGAGCTTTGATGGCGGGGTGGGGGTCGTAATCGGTCAGCTCGAAATCCTCAAAGGAAAAATCCGAAATTTTCCTTTGATCCCCGTGGATGGTCATGGTCGGGGAAGGGCGGGTTTCCCGGGTAAGTTGCAGTTCCGCTTGTTCCTTGTGATTGGAGTAAAGGTGCAGGTCACCAAAGGTGTGAACAAATTCGTAGGCTTGCAGGTTGCAAATTTTGGCGATCATCATGGTCAGCAAGGCGTAGGAAGCAATATTGAAGGGAACGCCAAGGAAAAGATCGGCGCTTCTTTGGTAGAGTTGGCAACTGAGCTTTCCGTCGGCTACGTAAAACTGGAAGAGGGCATGACAAGGTGGGAGAGCCATCAGGTGTAACTCTCCCGGGTTCCATGCGCACACCAGATGTCTGCGGCTTTCGGGGTTTTCCCGAATGGATCGGATTACTTCTTCGATTTGATCGATGCTTCCTCCGTCCGGTTTTCTCCAGTCTTTCCATTGGGCTCCGTAGACCCTTCCGAGATCGCCCTTTTCATCGGCCCACTCGTCCCAAATGGTTACTTTGTTTTCGCGCAGGTATTCGACGTTCGTTTCACCTTTGAGAAACCAGAGAAGCTCATGAATGATGGAGCGCAGATGAAGTTTCTTGGTGGTCAAAAGCGGAAAGCCTTCGTCGATGCGAAAACGGGCTTGCGCACCGAATACAGACCAAGTCCCTGTTCCGGTACGATCGCCACGGTAGGTTCCGTCTTCCATGACTTGCCGAAGAAGAGAAAGGTAGGTCTTCATTTACGATTCGCCAAAGAACGGATTATAGAGTAAGAAGCAAGATTCATAGGTTTAGTCGTTATTTATGCTTGTTGGTAAAAAGTCGAGTTTTTCATTGTCCTTGGTCATGGCTTGGGGTTTTTTCGCAACGGGGGCGTCGGGGCAGCAAAGAGAAAATGATTTCACCAAAAAATTGAGATCTTTTGATGGGCGCCTGAGCAACCTGTCCGGAAAAAGGTTATCCTCCAGTCGCTTGAATTCCGCTTTTTCGAAAAGAATAAGCGTGCGGGAATGGCCAGGCAAGTATTCCTCTTTCGGAAACCGGCGCTTCCCCTTGGCCGGCAGTCAGACAATTGGAAACGAGCGAGTGCCGAGCACCCGCCTTGCAGTCAAGACCCCTCTTAACGATTCCTTGGCCCCGGTGAATTGGGAAAGGGTTTCGCAAAGTGATTTGGGCGGAAGCGCTCAAGCCGCGTCCTCCATAGAATTCAGGGATGCCTATTACGCCGAATTGGGCAAACGGGTCGACGATTGGATGGAGAAGGTCAACAACCTGTCTTTGCGCGACGTCAACCGGTTTCAATTCAGAAAGCACCGCCCCGCCGAACCGGGGTTCCCCGTGCAAAAAGCGGGTTCGGAAAATTTGCCTGCACCGCCTGCCGACGGAGGTCTGGGAAGGCCGAGTCTGCGCGGCGTGACCCCTCCCGGTTCGTCTTCCGGAGTTCCCAAGCAAAGCTATTGGCTGGGCCCCAAGAAAATTCGAACCT
>JAYOII010000200.1:0-5881 GCA_038118685.1 Opitutia bacterium | reverse complement strand
CCTCAGAACAGTACCCTTTACAAGGTCAAATACGGGATCCTCGAGACCCCCGGGGCCTTCGTCGAGGTTTCCACCACCCGCCCCGAAACCATCATGGGAGACGTCGCATTGGCAATCCACCCCGAGGATCCGCGTTGGAAGACGCTCGAAGGCAAGCACGCCACGCGCCCAATAAATCCACAAGCAATCCCGATCATTGCGGACGAGGCGGTGGAAAAGGACTTTGGCACGGGCATTCTCAAGATTATCCTCAATCCGGACGGGACGCTCAACGAGTTGGCCGGTGGCGACTTCGTGGGCATGGATCGATTTTCGGCCCGCAAAAACGTGGTCAAAAAACTTTCTGAGGACGGCAACCTGCTCGACGAGGAGGAACATCAAAACAACGTCGGGTATTCCGAGCGGGCGGGCGTCCCCATCGAACCGAGGTTGTCCGAGCAATGGTTTCTCAAATACCCGAGGGTGGAGGAAGCAAAGAAGGCGGTTGAGGACGGTCATGTCAAATTCTTTCCCGAGAGATGGGAAAAGACTTACTTGCATTGGCTCGAAAACATTCAGGATTGGTGCATCAGCAGGCAACTTTGGTGGGGACACCGGATTCCGGTTTGGTACAAGAAGGGAGCCGTCCGTTCGGACCCGGCCAATTGGCACGTGTCCGCGACCGGCCCATCCGATCCTGAGAAATGGGAGCAGGACGAAGACGTTTTGGATACTTGGGCTTCTTCCTGGCTTTGGCCTTTGGCCACCCTGGGCTGGCCGGGCGATTCGGAAATGGAGAAGAAGGCATTCGATCATTTCTACCCGACTTCGACTCTCGTTACGGGTCCCGACATCATCTTCTTCTGGGTTGCCCGGATGATCATGGCCGGGCTCGAATTCAAGGGAAGATCGTACAAAGCCGAGCAAAAGATTCCCGACGAAGAAATCCCCGACCGCATCCCCTTCCGTCATGTCTATTTCACAGGCATCATCCGTGACGCGGAGGGCCGAAAGATGTCCAAGTCTCTGGGCAATTCACCGGACCCGCTCGACTTGATTGAAAAATACGGAGCGGACGGCTTGCGCCATGGAATCATGAGTATCGCGCCCAAAGGCCAGGACATCAGGTTTTCGGAGGAGCGCATCGAGCAAGGAAGAAATTTTTGCAACAAGCTTTGGAACGTTTGCCGGTTCCGGCTCCTTTCGGGGGATCTCGTCGACAATACGAGCATGCGCACGATTACCTGTCGCATCAATTCCAAGCAGATCAATCGGCAAGATCAAGCCATTCTGCTCCGTCTTGCCGAAACTTGCGACGAAATCGACAAGCTTTACGAGGACTACGAGTTCAACGCCGTCCTTCGCAGCATTTACCGCTTCTTTTGGAACGACTTTTGCGATTGGTACGTCGAGCATTCGAAGGCCCGGATTGGGAATGAGGAGGAAAAACAAACCTGCCTTGCCGTTCAGGACGTCTGCATCAGGCAAATCCTGCTCCTTCTTCACCCGTTCACTCCTTTCGTCACTGAGGAACTTTGGACCCTTCTGGGGTTTTCAAGCGGAATATCCATTCAATTCGAAAACCCCGGAACCGGAAAAGAACTTCTCGAGAAGCTAAAAATCGGGGGAGTCGAACTCGATGAGAGCGTACTTATGGAAATCAATTCCATTCGCGAACTCGTTACCGCCATCCGATCACTCAAGGCGGAAAGAAAACAGGCAAACAACAAAGACGTCGTCTTTTCCTACGTAGCCGAAGACGACAAGGCGATCCTTCTGCAAAGACACGAAGCTTCGATTCTCGCTTCCGCCGGTGCTTCCGAATTCAAGAGGGTCGACTCTCCTCCCTCGGGCGCCCCTGGAGTCGTCACTTCCCTGGGTTCGATTTTCCTCGACCTCAAGTCCGGTATCAACGTTGAGGCCGAAAAAGAACGCCTGGGCAAGGAAGCGGAGAATCTCCAAAAGATCATCCGTTCCATCGAGGGAAAGCTCGGAAATTCGTCCTTCACCTCCAAGGCCCCTCCCGAGGTGGTCGAAGGAGCCCGTCATCAACTAGCGGAAAACCAAACCAAGTTGGATGAGACCAAAGAGGCCCTGCAAGCCCTTCAATAAGTTTGCAAACTCGACGGCCCCGCATCGGAATCAAGGGGATTTTTTTGCCCGGCAAATGATTTTGCTCCTTGATCCATGACCCGGGGAGCGATTGAAAAGGAAGTCTATGCAAACTCATTCAAGCCTCGCTTTCTTATCCATCCTAACCTGCCTTTGCCCGTCGAGCGACTTGGCCGCCAAGCAAGGTCCGAGTTACGTCCTCTTTTTGGTGGACGACTTGGGCTACATGGACATCGGCGCCTACAACTCCGAAAGTTTTTACGAGACCCCGCACGTCGACCGCTTGGCCAAATCCGGAATGAAATTCACCGACGGCTATGCCGCCAATCCGGTTTGCTCCCCTACCCGCTTCGGAATACAAACGGGAAGGTACCCCACCCGCAAAGACGCCACCAATTACTTCAGCGGCAGGCGTGGCGGACGCTTTGACTCCGCTCCCCTCCACGACCGGATGGACTTGGAAGAAGTGACGATCGCGGAAGCCTTGAAGAAAAAAGGCTACGCCACCTTCTTTGCCGGCAAATGGCATTTGGGCCCGAACGAACAGTTTTGGCCGACCAAGCAGGGCTACGACGTCAATGCGGGAGGCTTTTCCAAAGGAGGACCCTACGGAGGCAAGAAATACTTTTCTCCCTACGGGAACCCAAGGCTTTCGGATGGCCCGGACGGCGAGCACTTGCCCGACAGATTGGCGAGCGAGACCTGCTCATTCATCGAAAAAAACAAAGGCAAACCGTTCTTTGCCATGCTTTCGTTCTACTCGGTCCACACCCCGCTGATCGGGCGACCCGACCTGGTCGCCAAGTACAAGAAAAAGGCCGCGGAGATAAACGGGGCCGAGTTCGGGGACGAGGAAATGACCTGGCCCAAGAACGGAAAGACCCGCAAGGTCCGCATTCTCCAGAAGCACGCCGTTTACGCAGCCATGGTCGAAGCCATGGACTTGGCCGTCGGCAAAGTTTTGGACAAGCTTGAATCCCTCGGACTGGACGATGAGGTGGTGGTCGCCTTTACCTCGGACAACGGCGGTCTTTCGACCTCCGAAGGTTCGCCGACCTCGAACCTGCCCTTGCGCGGTGGAAAAGGTTGGATCTACGAAGGCGGCATACGCGAACCGTTCCTTGTTCGTTGGCCCGGGGTCACGAAAGCCGGATCCGTTTGCAAAGAGCCCGTGATGAGCACCGATTTCTTTCCTACCTTCGTAAAGGCGGCCGGAGAGAACCCCAAGGGCGTCGGCCCGATCGACGGAGTCGACCTGATGCCTTTGCTCAAGGGTGGAGAAAGCCTGTCAAGGGACGCCCTCTATTGGCACTATCCACACTACAGCAACCAAGGAGGCTTTCCAAGTGGGGCCATCCGAATGGGAACTTGGAAGATGATCGAACGGTATGAGGATGGCCAAGTCCATCTCTACGATTTGTCCAAGGACGTGGGCGAGCGTGAAGATCTCTCAAAAGTCCATCCCGGACAAGTTGCCAAGATGCGCGAAAAACTCCACCAATGGTACGACGAAGTGGATGCGAAATTCCTCCGACCCAAGGGGAAAGACGGAAAAAAGCCTTGGCGACCGTAATGCGGGCGACCGCTTTTCCGGGCCCGGACCGATGACGATTGCGGGAAAATCATTTCTGCAAGTGGAGGACGATGGGATCTTCAAGATCCGCACCCATGCGGACGGACCGTCCGGAAAACTGCCCTTGTCCGCAGAGATGCTTAAAAATTGGCCGTCCGGAGACCTCTTCGGCTTAAGCCAAAACGCCGGCATGGGTTGGAGCCCGAAGGAAATGCTGGGGGCCCAAGTCCTGATCCTCAACAGCCACGGGGGAATTCGCAAACCCGATGGTTCGCCCATTGCCCTCGGTTATCATACCGGCCATTGGGAAATCGGCCTCCTTGCTCAGGCCGCAGCCAATGAACTCAAGGGATTGGGAGCCGTTCCCTTTGCCGCTCACGTGAGCGATCCGTGTGACGGACGATCCCAAGGCACTACCGCGATGTTCGACAGTTTGGCTTACCGAAACGACGCATCTTTGGTCATGCGCAGGCTCGTCCGGTCGCTCCCGACCGCCCGGGCTCTGATGGGGGTTGCGACCTGCGACAAGAGCATGCCGGCAATGATGATGACCTTGGCCAGTTTTCCCGAACTCCCCTCCATTCTTTTGCCCGGAGGGGTAACGCTCTCGGCCAAGGAAGGAGAGGACGCAGGCAAGGCCCAATCTCTGGGCATTCGCTTTGCCCACGGCGAGGTCAGCCTGGATGAGGCATCGGAAAAACTTTGCAACACTTGCGCCAGCCCCGGCGGAGGATGTCAGTTTCTGGGAACCGCCGCGACTTCGCAGGTCCTCGGCGAAGCCCTCGGCCTATCCCTTCCGCATTCGGCCCTATCGCCAAGCGGCGAACCGGTCTGGTATGAACTGGGCATCCGCTCGGCCCGCGCATTGGAAGCGATGCGCAAGAGGAAACTGTACACCGGTCAGATCCTTACCCCGGGCGCCTTGCGCAACGCCATGATTGTTCATGCAGCTTGCGGGGGCTCGAGCAACCTGATCCTTCACCTGACAGCGATTGCCTATCATGCCGGTTTGAAAAGGCCGAAGGTCGACGATTGGGACGAAGTCAACAAGCTGGTCCCCCGACTAGTGGACGTCCTTCCGAACGGACCGAGGAACCATACGACCGCCCAATTCTTTTTAGCCGGAGGCGTCCCCGAACTGATGCTCAAATTACGGGATCTCGACTTGCTTGCCCTCGATGCCATGACTTGCACCGGAAATCCCTTGGGGCGGAATCTCGAGGATTGGGAAGGTTCGTCCCGGCGCAACCGCTTTCGAGAGATACTGGCCGAGCAGGACGAGGTGAACCCGGACGACGTCATCATGGACTTGCCCATCGCCAAGGAGAAGGGCTTGACCAGTACGGTTTGTTTCCCGCGGGGAAACTTGGCTCCGGAAGGCTCGGTGGTGAAAAGCACTTCCATCGACCCTTCGGTCGTCGACAAGGACGGAGTTTACCGAATGACGGGCCCGGCCCGGGTATTCCATTCGGAAAAGGAAGCCATGCAGGCGCTCAAAGGCTTGAGCGAGCGGTCGATCAAGCCCGGCGACGTAATCGTCCTGTGTAGCCGTGGTCCGATGGGCGCCGGAATGGAAGAGGTGGCTCAACTCACTTTGGCCTTGAAACATTTGTCCTGGGGCAAGGAGGTCGCGCTCTTGACCGACGCACGTTTTTCGGGCGTAAGCACCGGAGCCTGCATCGGGCACGCTGGGCCCGAAGCCTTGGCCGGAGGTCCGATCGGCAAGCTTGTCGAAGGGGACGTGATCCAGATCGAAATCAACCGGACGACTCTCGAGGGAACGATCAATTTCGTCGGCAGGAAAGGAGATCCAGTCAGTCCGAACGAAGGAGCGAGAATTCTTGACTCCAGGAAAAGCCATTCGGACTTGAGCCCTGACCCTCGAATGCCTGACGACTCGAGGCTTTGGGCAGCCTTGCAAAACGTCGGAGGAGGAACCTGGGGAGGTTGCGTCTATGACGTCGATGAAATCATCAAGCGCCTGAAATCATCCGTTGAACCCGTTCCCAAAACATAGCAAGAGGCCTTTTATGAAGTTGCCTTGGGGTCTCTTTGCAATTCTCTAGGAAAATGCAATTGATCTTTACTGTCCTTACTCTTTCAGCTCTCTGCCCTCCGCTCCTTTGGGCCTCCTCAACTTGGTCCCAGTGGAGGGGAGACGGACGGGACGGACAGGGAACCGACGACCTCGATATCTCTTTGGCATGGGAGGATCAG
>JAYOII010000199.1:0-5910 GCA_038118685.1 Opitutia bacterium | reverse complement strand
GGTTTGGATAGGTAAAGATCAGTCGATGACTCGAATCGGAAATTCCTTGGAAGGAACATGCTGTTCCTCCATCAGCTTTTTGAGTCTCTTCACGACGTCCGGATTTTTCGATGCCAGATCATTGCTCTCGGAAGGGTCCTTGTATAAATCGTAAAGTTCGATCTTCAAGGGATCGTGGTTCTTTCCCTTGCGGAGCATTTTTTGGCGGATCGCTTTCCACTTGCCCGCCCAAACCGCTTGCTGTCCCCCATATCCGGAAAACTCCCTGTACAAAGGGGGCCGGACCAGGGCGCATTTTCCCAACAAGTGTTGAGCTTGCTCGAAGCCATCGTGCTTGGAGGGCAATGGTTTTTTCGCCTCGATCAAAGTATGAAGCGTAACCAGCCAGTCCTCAAAACCCGTCATCCTGTCCGTAACCGAACCCGCTTTGATTTTGCCCGGCCACTTGACGATCAAGGGCACCCTTATGCCTCCCTCGTAAAGCGATCCCTTGAGTCCGCGCAAGTTGCCGACACTCTCGAAGAAATCGTAATCCACTTCAAGTTTCAGGTGTGTCGTTCCGTTGTCGGAAGTGAAGATTACGATGGTGTCCTTGGTCAGGCCGAGTTCCTCGACCAAATCGAGCACCCGGCCAACGTAGGTATCCATCCTCGTGATCATGGCGGCATAGGCGGCTCGGGGGGTGAAGTGCGGAGTATAGCCATAACCCTGATGGCGGCTGAAAGGAGGATCGTTCCATTTTTGGGCCAAGTAGGGCTTGAGGTCCTCATCCGGGACGTGCAAAGCGACGTGCGGAATCAAAGTAGGATAATAAAGGAAGAAGGGTTTGTCCTTGTTCTTCCGGACGAATTTGAGGGCCTCGTCGTTGATGCGGTCGGAAGCGTATTCCTTGCCCTTGAACACGTCGTAGCTTCGGGGGTCGTTCGGATCGGATCCCTTGGGGAGGGAGGCGTGGCCCGGAACAGGTGGTTCGTTATCCAAAGGAACGCGCTTTTCATCACTCCACAGGTAATTCGGGTAGTAACTATGAGCATGGCGCTGGCAATTGTAACCGAAGAATCGATCAAAGCCCTGTTTCAGAGGATCGCCTTCCGAACCGGGACTACCCAACCCCCATTTCCCGAAAGCCCCCGTAGCATAGCCCTCGCCTTTGAACATTTCGGCCATCGTGAACTCGCTCTTCGGGATAGGCCTCTGCCCTTCGGGTTTAACTTCTCCGTTGTTGCGTATGAAAGCATGCCCCGGATGCTTGCCCGTCATAAGGACGCAACGCGAGGGGGCGCACACCGCATTGCCCGAGTAGTTGCGGGTGAACCGCATGCCCTCGAGAGCCAATTGATCGAGGCGGGGCGTCTTGATCTTTTTCTGTCCGTAGCTCCCGAGCTCGGCATAACCCAAGTCGTCGGCCAAGATCAGAATGACGTTCGGCTTGCGGGCAAAGGAGGCGCCGGCAAGAACGAAAAAGGAAAACAACAGGCAGAGAATCAATTTCATCCAAAGATTCCTTGAGCAAGAAATCAAAAAGAACAACAGGAAAGAACTTTACCAAGAAAATTTAACGGCTAAGTTGGAATGATCTTACGAACCCTTACCCAACCCTTCATGACTGCAATCAAGCTTTTTTTCAAAACCCTTGTTCTTTTGGCGTTCTCTCTCTCGTTCGCCCTCGTCTCCGCTCATGCGGCCAAAGTCGTCTTTCTTCACGGCGGGCGCAGTCACGCATCCGGAGACCATGAGTTCAAAGCCGGATCTCATTTGCTGGCCAAACACTTCAACGCCCAGAAAAAAGTGCCCGTTCAGGCCTTCGTTCATGCGGGGTGGCCGGAGGACGAATCCATTCTCGACGATGCGGATGCCATCGTGATCTATGCAGACGGAACCAGCGTGATCGGGAAGGGTTGGGAAAAGATGGACCAGTTGGTCAGAAAGAACAAGGTCGGGGTGGTTTTCATGCATTACGCCGTCCATCCCAGCGTCGACAAGGGCGAACAGTATTACCTTCCGTGGATCGGAGGGTTCTTCAAGAACGGGGTTTCCGTAAACCCTTTCTGGCGGGCCAAGATCAAGCCCATGAAAGGACACGAAACCGCCCGGGGAGTGGGACCGATCGATGCGGTTGACGAGTTCTACTTCAATATCGAATACCACCCCGAAGCGCTCCCGCTTGGAACCGCGACTCCAACGGAGAAGAATCTTCATCACATTAACAACCTATGGACCCAAAAAGGCTTTCTCGCCAAAGGAAAAAAACAATCGCTGCTTTGGGGAATCGTACGACCCGACGGAGGAAGAGGAGCCGGTTTTACGGGCGGTCACCATCACCGCAACTGGGCAATCGACGGCTATCGAACCCTTGTCATGAACACGATCGCCTGGGCAGCCGGCGTCCAAGTTCCCACGGGAGGCGTCCCGACCTACAAGGTCACCGAAGACGAATTGAACGAACAACTCGATGACTACGGGGCTAGAACCAATCGGGTAAAGTTGCCAACCGAGGCGGACGTCACCTTCACTCCCGGACCTTGGATGACGCCCGAGGAACACGCCGCTTCGCGCCGCAAACCCAAAAAGAAGAAATAACCTTCGCATCAGCCTCCTTTCTTGGGAAGGCCCTCATTTGACTTCTTGCACTTTGCCAACATCCACTTCCTCATTTCAAGCTTCGATTTTTTTTAACTCAATCTACCCGAACCCACTACTGACATGAATCGTTTAATCACACTTACCCTCGTCCTTCTCGCTTCTTCATTCCTCAATGCCAAGCACCACAAGTCCGCTGAATTCAAGTCGATCTTTAACGGCAAAACACTCGAAGGATGGACCCAAAAGAACGGAACCGCGACCTATGTCGTCAAGGACGGCGCCATTTTGGGAACCACCAATGAGGGAAGCCCGAATTCCTTTCTTTGTTCGAACAAGCTTTACGGGAACTTCGAGCTTCAATTCGAGGTCAAACTGATTAACGACGAGCTAAATTCCGGAGTCCAAATCCGGTCTCAGACCAAGGAACTCAACGACAAGGAAAAGAAAAGAGGGGACAAGTTCGGTCGAGTCAACGGTCCGCAAGTCGAGATCGAAGCGACCAAAGGAAACGGAGCCGAATCCGGCTATATCTACGGCGAAGCCTGTGGCGGATGGATGACTCCCAAGGACCAGCTCAAGCCTCACAAGCATTTCAAAAACGGGGAATGGAACAAGTACCGCGTTCTCGCCGAAGGCGCCCGCATCCAAACTTGGGTCAACGGCAAACAAGTATCCGACCTCGTGGACGAGGAAAAGCTCAAGACCCACCCCAAGGGATTCATTGGCCTGCAAGTTCATGGAATTAGAAGAGGATCCGGGCCGTACAGCGTTGCCTGGCGCAACGTCAAGGTTCGCGAAATTCATTCCAAGTAAATCGCGCAGTCCCTCAAGAGCATGAAAGCCCTGGTCCTTTTGATTCTTTCTTCGGCGATCGCCTCCCTTGCGATGGCCAAGCACCACAAAAGCAAGGATGGATTCGTATCCCTGTATAATGGCAAGGACTTGAGCGGATGGAAAACCACCGGCAACTGGATTCCCCAGAAGGACGGTTCTCTGCTCATCCAACCCAGGCCCGGAGAAAAGGGATGGCAGCGCTACGACGACTACCTGACCTCGGAAAAAAAATACAAGGACTTCGTCCTCGAGGTCGAATACAAGTATCCCAAAGGGGGAAACAGTGGCGTGTATTTTCGCATCCGCGACCCCAAGGATCCCGTGAAGACGGGTATCGAGTGTCAGGTTTTGGACTCTTACGGCAAGCCCGACGACAAGATGGGGCACCATGATCATGGCGGCATAATCCGCACGGTCGGGCCAACCAAGAACATGTCGAAAAAGCCGGGAGAATGGAACAAGATGATCGTAAGCTGCAAAGGCCATCACCTCCAAGTGAACCTCAACGGCGAAAAGATCATCGACCACCAGCTCGACAAGAAAGGCGAAGGAAAAAACTCAGGGGTCAGCGACCGGCCCTTGGAAGGATACATTTCCCTGCAGGATCACGGCGAGCCCAACAACCTGTATTTTCGCAATATCCGAATCAAGGAATTGTAAGAGCGGAGCCTTCCATGCGCCCCTTCCTGAAGCTAGCCACGGCTCTCTCATTCGCTTCGGCCTTGTCCATGGGCGTTCCGCCCGAAAATTCGCCGAGGGTAACGGATACGGTGCGGATTATCCGAAAGACCGAGTCGGCAGTTGCCGCCGTATTCAGCCAAGCCGAAGGACGGCTCAGCATGGGAAGCGGGAGCGTCGTGCACAAGGACGGTTACGTTCTGACCAATGATCACGTGGTGACCGGCATGGCCGGAGTCGTTCTGCTTCGGGATCACAAACTTCCCTTGCAATACTCGATCGTGGGCCGAATGCCGGAAAAGGACTTGTGCCTGCTCAAAATTCGGACTCCCAAGCCCTTGGACTACATCCGCTTGAGCCGGAGCAACGACCTGATGACGGGGGAACCCGTCCTTTGCGCAGGCAACCCGGGCGGGCGGGGAATCGTATACTCGTCGGGGATCATAAGTTCGCCCAACTTCATTCTCAACGCCCCCAATGCCCTCGTCATGCGCTCTTTCGGCGGGGACGTCCGTGACCGTTTCATTCAGTTCGACGCAGCCAGCAACCTCGGGAATTCAGGCGGCCCCCTGATCAATGCCCTGGGCGAGCAGATAGGGGTGGTCTCGAACAAGAACCCCGATGAGGAAAATATCAACTTTGCCATTCCAATCGACCGGGTTTTGAAAAACCTCAACGAGCTTTTCGCCCCCGAAGTCCGCCGAGGAATTTTTACCGGCATCACCCTGGATCCGCTCTCGGAATCAGCAAAAATCGTCAAGGTGACGAAAAAATCACCCGCCGCGAAGCTCGGTCTCCGCCCTGGCGACATCCTGAAGAGCGTGAACGGGAAACCTCTCGGCAGCTGTCTCGATTGGTTCGCTCATTTGCTTGTTCAAAAAGTCGACAATGAACTCAAACTTTCCGTGTCCCAAGGGAAGAAAACCAGGGCAGTCGCCCTCAAGCTTACGGAACACCCCACCCCGCCGACGCTTGAGATTGAAAACCCAAAGCCCGGGCTCCTTTTTGAAGTTTGCCACGGAACTTTCGATCAAGCGCCCGCTATGGAAAAGCAAAAGATCGTGAAAACAGGAGTGGCCCGGAAGCTCGACGTCCTAGCCATGGGCGCCCCCAAGACCGATGGGTTTGCGATCAAGTTGGAAGGAACCCTCAAGATCCCCGATGACGGAGTCTACAGGCTGATTCTAAACTCCGATGATGGAAGCATCCTGCGAACGGGAACAGAGATCTTGGTGGACAACGACGGTCCTCACCCAGCTCAGGACGTCGGAAGGCTGCTGTGCCTGAAAAAAGGATACCTTCCCATCCGAATCGATTATTTCGAGGCGACCGGAGACGCCGAGCTCAACCTTTATATCGAAAACTCATCCGGTCAACGTTCGGACGCCGCGCCCCTTTTCTTTCACGAGGCTCCCGGTTGAGAGGGCATTCAACTTATTTCTTCGCTTTTCGGATCTCGGCGATCTTGACCGGCTTGCCTCCGCGTTTGGCCGACAAGTCGGCGGCAAAGATCAGTTCGTGGGTCTTGATGGCCTCTTCCAAGCTCGTCTTGGGCATGGGCTGACCCTTCTTGAGGGAATCGAAAAAAGCCTCGAATTGGGCCTGATAAGGGTGATCGGCCACGTCGCCCGAATCAGCCAGTTTCATGGAGAGTTCGCTCCATTGCGTCTTATCCAGTTCGAGAGAGTTGGAGTGAAGCTTGTTATCGAGCAAAGTCCCCTCACTGCCCACCAAGTGGGTGTGGAAGTAGTAGGGTTGGAAGCAATCCAAAACCGAAGCCGTCTTGCCCACCCTGCCGTCTCGGAACTTAAGAAT
>JAYOII010000198.1:0-5917 GCA_038118685.1 Opitutia bacterium | reverse complement strand
CGGGCGGGTTCCAACTTGGCGTGGGCCTGCCGGATGCCCTCGGCAATCTTGGGTGGTAGGAATTTGGTGTAGGCAGGATCAGCCATCGTCCCGAGGCAGTAATTCATTACGCTCGGGGCGCTGTGAGTGTGAGTCGCGGCGATGAGAATGCGGTCGGTCGGTATGCCTGTTTGTTTCGAGGCCAACTTCTTCGCTTCGTCACAGACGGTCCGGGGGATCATGCAGCTGTCGACGATGGCAATGGCAATGCTCACCTTGCCCCGTTGCAAGACGAAGCAGCGGGCCTTGAGATCCCCGGGGTTCATCTTCCCGCGCCTGCGCTCGGTGAATCCTCCGCTGACTATGTAGGAGTCAAAGGAACCCGTCACGTCCTGCACATAGACTCCGGCGTGCAGTTGCTGTTCGGCGACCTGGGCAGATGCGACCCAGGGGAGGAGGAAGGCGAACAGGAAAAATATGTGGCAACATTTACGGTTCATGGGAAAACTCCTTACTCGCTGACGATCTTCGCTGCGTAACGTATTACGTCCGTCCCGTTGTGGTTGGTCAGAATCGAGAATTCGTCCCCATTCAACACGTTGGGCTGATTGATGGCGTCGTGTTTCTTTATAATTCGATATTCCTTTGCTTTAGTTTAATTTCGTTCCCAGGCTCCCGACTGCTTTCATCATCTTCATCTGCCTTCTCCTCATTGGTTTCGCTTTGAGTCTATTCTGCTACCGTCAATGACTTGATTGGAATTACCGCAAGTTCAGCACTGTTGAGGTTGCCGTGCCGACCACCATCGTTCGAATAGCCTACATAAAGCTTACCATCGTACTCCATCGCGCATGGGTATGAGAGTTTCAGTCTATCGGCCGATTCGCCGGGCTTTCCATCGTGCCGAGAACGACGAATTACGAAGACTTTGCTAAATTGGTTTTCATTCGGTTCCGAGAGCGCAATTGTCAGCGGTGTGCGTTTGTAGCCGTTTGCCTTCGCGGTGGTACAGACGAGGTAACGCTGGCCCGTGCTGAGGATTCCGGCGGCGGGCTTCGAGGTTGTCATCGGCAGGTTGCTTGCTGATGACGGCGACCAATTACGACCAAAATTCTCACTCTTCGCGACGAGTGCCACCGTACCGCCTTTGATGCGGGCGATATTGAAAATCGTCTTGCCATCCACAAATATCGCCGACTCCCCCCACATTGCCTTGACATTCTTCGCCACAGGGATCTTCACAAGATCCCACTTCGTGAGGTCGTTGCCATGGCTGATCGCCACGGCAGCGGGGAAGATAGCCCTGGTCGAGCCCGCGACAAAGCCAGGCATGATCCAGTTCCCGTCAGCCATCTTCACGGGTTGGTTCATCGGCCAGAATCCGTTCTCGACGACGACTCCGTGTTTCTCCCACTTGCCTGTCTTTTCATCGAGGCGATACGCCCGTGTGTGGATGCGCTTCATCTTTTCATGAACTTCTTTAGGTGAACCATGACCGAAATAGGCGCCGTGGAACGCCCAAAGAGCTCCTTCATGGACATGAAATACGCCGTGGCTAACGGCGAGATCCGGTTCGTCTCCAGCATCTATCACTTTGAGCGGCCCCCATGTCCGGCCCCCGTCCTCGCTGACCCGATATTGAGCCTCTTCACTAACCGTATTCTCGGCGCCCTTGTTGTGCCCGAAGGATGCGTAGAGCTTTCCTTTGTGTTGTGCGAGTCCGACGCCGTGGAGGAATGTGTAGCCGTCAGACTTCTTATCCCACTTCTTTATTACATGGAAATCGACGTTGCTGATCTCAGGCAGTTTTTCAGCCTTCGCCAACATTGCGCCCGGCTTCCATATTGAGTATGGAGCGGGGTCATCCGCCCAGCACGGCATAATTGATAAGATGCTCAACAGAGCGATAATAATGGTGTCGTGATTCTTCATAATTCGATATTCCTATTGCGAACGTTACTCCTCAGGCGCGCCCTTCAGGGTGTCGCTTGCAGGAGATTCTTCGGCTTCACCTTGAAGTGGTGGAGGACGTTACGGACCAAGTTGCTCAGGGATTCGTCATAGTACATAGCCCATGCGGTGGCGATGGATCCGGTATGAAAAACCCGCCCGCCCTCGGGGCGTTCCCAGTAAATGATCTCCGCAATGGTTTGCTCGCCACCTACCCTCGACCGATGCCCCTGGGCATTGAAATCGAGAACGTTCCTTTTGCTGTTGCCGCTCGCGATAGTGACGATCCCCTCCGGTTCGACCAAGCCCTTCAACGCGGGGTTCTTGGTCGCTCGGAGCAAAGTCGAAAGCCGTACGTCGTATTCGTGTCCGACGGCTCCCTTTTTCGTATTGGTGAACCCGAAGGGGTCCCCCTTGTTCAACTCGAGCTTATGGGGTTGCTGGAAGAGGAAGTGATCCGGCAGGTCGACTTGATAATTCGCAAAGTTCCCTCCGCCCCATCCGATGCATTCCAGCCCGACCAGCTTCCAGGCCGGGTATCCGCAAAATCGCATCAGGCTTCCACGCTTGAAGTCATGGCTATGGTAGAGCTCGCCTATCTTGGCCAATTTTCGGCCGCCGATACCACCACCGAACTTGCGACACTCCATGACTTCGTCGGTCTCGTCGAAGCTCACTCGCCAGAACATGGTGTTGCCGGACATGACCACGGCTGCTCCGCCCGCCTTGAGGTAGTTATCCAGCCCGTCGTAAGCGCGGGCGGACCAATACTCACTGTGCCCATTCACCAAGACTGCTTTATATCCCTTCAAGATCTGCGGATTGCGGTCGAGATCCCGATCCGTGACGACGTCGTACTCGTATCCATGTTTGTCGAGCCAGAGATGCAGAAAGCGCTCGCCCCGGAGTAGATGGCTGTATCCCTTCAGCGAGGTGTAGGTCTTGTTCGGTCCACCGGCCGGCCAAGGTACTTTCAATCCCACCTTGTAGGTGGGCTGCCCGTTACGGTGGTCGCTGTAGAAACTGTACCTGGGCGCTCCGGGGTGGCTATTCCCCAAGCCACCCGTGCCCATGTTGATCAGACCTTTGCCGTGGTTGACCGGAAAAGGGACCGAGTTATAAGCCAGCCAGGTATTGGAGGAAACGAGGACCAAGAGCGGGGCCTTTGATTTGGACTCGGGACGCCTCACGATAAACGAGGTGTGGTATCTCATGGGCTTGCCCTTCAACTTGAAATCAAACCGCCCGGCATAAACGCCTGACTTGGCATCGGGGGGCAAACGGAAGCGGTGGTTCACCTTCCAGCGGGCATTGTACATTTCGTCGGAGGCCAGACGGAGCCCGTGTCCGCGTTTCTTATCCTTGGTCGGATCATATTCCGAATCATGCCGGTTGATCGCCGAAGCGTTAAAACTCGGTCCCCCGATCATCCAGGTTCCCCGGTTGATGATCCGGGCATCCCGCCCGAACTCACTCGCATCGGCAACTTGGACGCCGCGTTCTTCCCCAAAAGGCCAGCAGGCAAGCAAACGATCGTTCTCAGGAACATTCAATCCGCGATCGGCAAAACGCTTCTTTACTTGCTCCTCGTTCAAAGCCCGGTCGTAGATGGCGCACATGGCAACGTCCCCGTTATAGAAGTTCACGGCCTTTCCTTCCTGCCCATAAGCCCCGATGCGCAAAGCGGTCTTGCCCGGCCGGACCGGACCGGCAAAGGCAGCTTCGGTCACCAATTTCCCATCGAGGTAGATCCGCTTTTTCTTTCCGTCCCAACTGCCGATCAGGTGATGCCATCGGTGAGCCTTGACCAAGCCGGGCTTGGTTTGCTGAAAGGCGGTCGCATCGTAAGACCCCCCGGAGCCGGTTCCAAATACGATCTTCCCTTCGCTTAGGAACAGCCCGACGCCACAGCGCTCAGGATAATCGTGTTGGGTAAGCAAGCCCTGCCAACCGGACAACTGAAAAGGGCGGATCCAGCACTCCAAGGTCAACGCGGACAAGCTTCGCTCAGCCGGCAAGGCCTTGTCCACGTGCAAATAGGAACCAGGGTGAATGGGTTGAGTTTGCGGCTGTTCGACCCGAAAGGATTGTAACACCGGATCCTTGTCTCGGTTTTCCGGATCGGTTCCCAACTTAACCACCGACAAATCGTAAGGCACTGCGCTGCTCACCCGGAACTCAATCTCCTCGCCGGCCGCTATACTCTTCTGGCCATAGGCATGCAAGCCAGGCAAGTCGATCGCATGATGAGGAGGAATATCCTCCGATGAGACGGTTTCGACCGGCCCCTTGGCCTCCTTGAGATAGGCGACTAGGTCGGCGATTTCATCCGGTTTCAAGAGGTGATCGAACACTTCGGGCATAAGCGAAACATTGGAATACTTGGCCTTCTTGATCTCTTTGAAAGGAATGGCTTGATCCACTCCGGGTGCAGCACCGAGGACCATTTCATTCACCGAATCCCTACGAAGCAAGCCGGCTACTTCACCTTGTTTGGTATCTAGGATCAAAAGCTCGTAGTAACGGGCGATGGTGGAACTGGGATAGACAATCGCCTCAAGCAGGTCGCGCTCACTGCGTATGGCTCCGATCCGGGTCAGGTCGGGCCCGAAATCCACCCCCTTGTCTCCTTTGACGTGACAAGTGATGCACAGGGACTTGGCCGCGTCGTGAAAAAGCTTCTGACCACGCGCGGGGTCTCCCTTGGGAAGGAATTCGGCAAGTTGGTCAAGATGCTTGGCTTGGCGGGCCTCTTTAGCCAGGTCCGGGTCCACGATATCGGCCAATTGGATCTCGGGCATGACGTACTTCGACGGGCTTTGCTTGTCGACCTTGCGCATCAACCCAACTTGTTTGCTCATCGGATGATCAACGGGAAGACTCTCGTCCCCGATCTCATACAAAGCATAGGTAACGGCATGTTTCAGGAACGGATCGGCCGGGGCCAAGCCTGTCTTCAATAGAGGCTTGACCGCCCGGCGGTCCCCTATTCTACCGAGAGCCATGGCAGCCAATCGGCGCTCACGAGCATCACCCGTATCAAGGAGCCCAACGAGCGGCTCCACCGACTCCGCATCAAGCCAAAGGGCAGCACTGTGAATGGCTGCTTCCCGGACGTCCGAATTCTCGTCTTCAAGGAAATCCCGGACGGCATCCCGAGCCGGCTTGCCGGGGATACGGTTGAGCGACCAAAGGGCGGGTTTGCGGGCCTTGGCTTCTTTAAGCCGATCGACATTCCCAACCTGAGCAAGAGCCTCGATGGCCCGCTTGACCACGGCCGGTCGCTTGTCGGACAGCCACTCGACCTGAGGCTTTTTCCAGTCCAGTTCCACGCCACGGGGATCCTTGAGAGAAGGAGCATTCTTCCGTTGAACGCGATAGATCGCTCCGAGAACATCGGGCTTGGCAACTTTGGAAGTCGGGCAACAGATCATGTACCAGCTGCCGGTATCCGCCACCAAAAGGCTCCCATCCGCATCCTCGATCACGTCGGTGGGATGGAAGTCGTTTTGGTCGCTTTCAAGCAAGGTGCTCATCCGAGCCGAATAAGTCGAGCCGGCCCGGGACAATCGGTGACGTGAAATTCGGCGCAGGTTGAAATCGGCGCAGAGCAGATCACCTCTCATGCCCAAGGCATCGCTCTGTGGCATAGCAATCCCCGAGGAAGCCGAGGGGCCCATCTGCGAAAGAACGGGGAGCAAGGCTCCCGAACTTGGATGAGGGGAAAGAACGCGGTCGTTCCGTCTACCATAGGTTCCCCCGTATACCGCGTGCAGGATACCGTCGCGCCTGCCCGGCTTGGACAAGTCAAAGAAGGTACCGCTCAGAAAGCGTTCCCCCGCTTCGCTGAATGCGAGCCCTACGGGGTTGTTCATCCCTCCGGTGATGACCACTTCGAGCTGACTGCCGTCGGGACGGGCTCGATAGATATGCGCGGCGCTCGACTTGAAGGTCTTCCCATTGCCAAGCAGGTGGGTTTGCGGAGCAA
>JAYOII010000197.1:429-5919 GCA_038118685.1 Opitutia bacterium | reverse complement strand
ATCCCCTGACATTCTTTTCGAGTTCGAACCTAATCTTAAGCTTTCTGAAATGACTAAGGAAATAATGAATGCATTAATTAAAAACTAGATATGATAAAAAAAGATATGAAAGCAGGAGATTTTTCCGGTCTTGCAGGGGAGTATTCCTCAAACAGGCCAGATTACTCGAATTCAGTATTAAACGCCCTCTTGGGGATGATGGAGATTCCAGTTAATGAAATTGATTTTGCTGATGTTGGGGCAGGAACCGGAATTTGGACAAGAATGGTTGATTCTACTGGGGTAAAATCGACGACTGCGGTGGAACCTAATGACGATATGCGCGAATTTGGGATCAAGGATAGTGAAGAAACTTCCATTACTTGGTTGCCCGGAAATGCCGAGGAAACCGGCTTGGAACCCGATTCCATTAATATGTTGACTATGGCATCTTCCTTTCATTGGGCGGACTTTGAGCTAGCGACCAAAGAATTTCACAGGGTTTTGAAAAACAATGGTCGATTCACAGCCCTTTGGAATCCTCGTTTAATAGAAGTAAATCCGATCCTTGTTGAAATAGAGCAGCACTTAGACACTCTCAGACCTGATATCAAAAGAGTTTCATCGGGCAGGTCAGGTATCACTAATCATTTAACCGATATGCTTTGGGGGTCTCCTTATTTTGAAGATGTCGTTTATTTAGAAGGCCGTCATGTTATTTTGATGTCACCTGATCGTTATCTTGGTGCATGGAGATCCGTTAATGACCTTCAAGTCCAACTTGGGGAAGAAAAATTCGAAAGCTTTCTGACTTTTGTGGAACAAAAAATTGCCGATTCGGAGGTAATAGAGGCAACCTACTTGACCAGAGCCTGGTCCGCCCGCAAAAAATCCTAAAACCCTTTTGAAAGAAACTTTCTCTACAAAAGCAGGAACTCTTGCCGCATTGAGCGGCGTGCTGAAGCATGCACGAATTCCGTCCTTGGTCTTTTTTAAAGTCCGAGAATGGGAGCAAGATAGAAAAGGTTGTCTGGATCGAATCGCAAAAGAGTTGGTTGGAGATTCCTTTATAGTCCGCTCGAGTTGTCGCAGGGAGGATGGGGCGGATTCTTCCAACGCCGGAGCTTTCCTTTCCCTTGCAAATGTCTCCACAACAGATCTTGAGGAGTCCATTCTGAAAGTTATCGATGCCTATGGCGAAGCCGATCCCGGCGATGAGGTATTGGTGCAGCCCATGTTGGAGCACGTCGTTCGATCCGGAGTCGCTTTTTCCCATGATCCCAATACATGCTCTCCTTATCGAGTCGTGAACTGGACCGAGGGTGAGGATACCGCAGCGGTTACGGGCGGATTGGGTGGGTCGGTTTGGCAGCATGCGGCCAGTTCACCTGTTGAACCTCCAGAGCTTTTATCTCAGGTCTTTTCGATGCTCGAGGAACTTTACGAGTTGTTTGGCGAGAAGCCACTTGATTGTGAATTCGCGGTGACGGCTCAGGATGGCGAGGAATGGCTTTGGCTTTTGCAGGCTCGCCCGCTGGTTTTGGCGGCTGAACCATATTCCGCCAATGATCAGCATGATAGGCTGAGCTTGATTTCGGAAAGGGTCGATCGTGGAATGCAACCGCATCCCTTTCTTATGGGCAGGCGAACCGTTTACGGAGTCATGCCCGACTGGAATCCTGCCGAGATCGTGGGTGTTCGTCCCAAACCCTTGTCTTTGTCTTTATACCGTGACTTGATAACGGATAATATATGGGCCTACCAAAGGCATAACTACGGTTATCGAAACCTTCGGAGCTTCCCTCTGATGCCGCATTTCCACGGATTGCCCTACATTGACGTTCGGTTGTCTTTCAACTCCTTCATCCCCTCCGGCTTGGACGAGGGATTGGCCGGTCGTTTGGTTGACTATTATATCGAGCGTTTGCTTGATGAACCCACTTTGCACGACAAGGTTGAATTCGAGATCGTATTTTCGTGTTACACCTTGGACCTGCCCGATCGTTTGAAGGCCTTGCAGGAGGGGGGCTTTTCCGATGATGAATGCAAGGCCCTATCGGAAAGCTTGAGAAGATTGACCAACAAAATCGTTCATCACGAAGATGGCCTGTGGCGCAAAGATGCATCCAAGCTGGATATGTTGATCAGCCGCCGTGAAAAGCTACTTGGTTCAAACATTGGATCTCTAGAAAAGATTTATTGGCTACTTGAAGACACCAAGAGGTATGGCACTTTACCCTTTGCCGGTCTTGCCCGGGCAGGCTTTATTGCTGTTCAGATGCTGAAGTCCCTAGTATCAATCGGGGTTTTCAGCCAATCCGATTACGATTCCTTTCTAGCGGGGATTTCAACGGTGAGCGGTCGCTTGGCGCATGATAGGTCGAGCATGGAAAAAGACGATTTTCTACTTAAATACGGGCATTTGCGCCCCGGTACCTATGACATCCTATCCCCTCGCTACGACAAGTCGCCTGAGCTTTATTTTGATTGGGAAAACCCACCCTCACCTCCTGATTCCTCAAGTCCGTTTTCGGTTACTCTTCCTCAGATGAGGGAGGTGACGAAGTTACTCGAGTCACATGAATTAGAGCCGAATCCCGTTGGTTTGTTCGATTTCTTGGAGGCAGGCATTGAGTTGCGAGAATATGCAAAATTTCAGTTTACCCGTAACTTATCCGATATTCTGGAGCTAATTGCCGACTTTGGCGAGAAACACGGAATCGCAAGGGAAGAGATGGCATATTCCGACGTAAATGTCTTCAAGGAACTTTATATTTCAAGTTCAGATCCGCGCGAAGCCCTTTTTGCCAGTATTCGCAAGGGTAAGGAGCGCTATCAGGAAACACAATCCATTTCCCTGCCGCCGCTCATTGTTTGTCCTGAGGACGTCTGGTCTTTCAGGTCTCCTGAAGTTTCGCCAAACTTTATTACCCAAAAGCAAACTACCGCTCCGGTAACGGACGGAAAGAATCGGGCGGTCCTCGAGGGAGCAGTGGTTTGCATCCCCAATGCCGACCCTGGGTTCGATTGGCTTTTTTCTTATCCCATCGCAGGTCTTATAACGGCATGGGGCGGAGTGAACTCTCATATGGCGATTCGTGCGGGTGAACTCGGTTTGCCTTCCGTGATCGGAGCCGGTGAAGTGCTTTATCGACGTTGGTCTAAGGCCAATCGTCTGCATGTTGATTGCGCCGGACGCAGGGTAGAGATCTTAGCGTGAAGACCGTAGCCGTTAGTCAGAGGATTGATGATTATCCCGAGCGCAACGAGCGACGTGATGCGCTCGATCAGAATTTGTCTTCCTTCCTGATCACATCCGGATTCATTCCCATTCCTGTTCCAAACCGATTAACCAAGTACATCGTGGAACCGAGTGCGGAAGATCAAAATGTACTTGGGAGTTGGCTTGAAATCTTCAATCCAAGTGCGATTTTGCTTTCGGGAGGCAACGACGTGGGTTCCTGTCCTGATCGAGATCGCACCGAAAAAAAATTGATTGAATTTGCGGCCAAGAGAAATTTGCCGGTTCTGGGAATTTGCCGAGGTATGCAAATGATGGCGACCTTGTCTGGTTCTAGCCTGAGAAGAGTGAACGGTCACGTCCGTACAAGGCATGTTTTGCAGGGTGGCGTCATCTCCGGAGAAGCGAATAGTTATCATGACATGTCCATCGATTCATGTCCTAGAGGATATCATGTCCTGGCGAGAAGCGAAGATGGAGAAATTGAGGCTATCGGTCACGATGAACACCCTTGGGAGGGATGGATGTGGCATCCTGAGCGTGAGGAGAGTTTCGATGATAGAGACCTCACAAGACTTAGAAATCTCTTTATTGAGGGATAAAATAGAAATAGCTGTTGAGGCGGCTAAAAAAGCTGGAATTGAAATTCTCAAATTTTATGGGAAAGAGGTTGAGCTCGAGTCTAAGACCGACGGCTCTCCATTGACTTTGGCTGATTGCGCTTCCCATGATTTGTTGATGGACGCATTGGGTTGCTCATCCCTGCCGGTCGTTTCCGAAGAGGGTGATTCATTGTCTATCAAGGAAGATACCTATTGGCTTGTCGATCCTTTGGATGGGACAAAGGATTTTTTTGCTCGAAGCAATGAATTTACCATAAACGTTGCTCTCGTGCAAAAAGGGAAGCCCATATTGGGTGTAATTCATGCACCCGCTTTGGGTGAAACCTATGCTGGTGGAATCGATCAAATCCCTTGGTTCGAGAAGGACGAAGTCCGTACTTCCATGGAAACGGTAGGGAAGACCACGCAACGTCGGATGGCGGTTAGCCGTTTTCACGATCATCCCGATGTCGAAGTTTTTGCAGATATCAATCAAATAGAGAAAAGAGTCGAGGTCGGCTCGGCGCTGAAGTATGGCCTCTTGGCCAGGGGGAAGGTAGAGGTGGTGCCGAGATTGGTCGGGAGTTCCGAGTGGGATGTCGCCGCCGGTCAGGCAATCGTTGAGTCGGTGGGAGGGAGTGTTCTTGATTGGCATGATGCGAAGCCCTTGTCCTATGGGAAACCGGGCCGGCGCAACCCGAGACTAATTTCTTTTCGTGCGCCTTATGATTTAAGCGATTTTAAACTTATGAGTTACGAAACGAAATTATTATGAAGGCAATTATACTTGCAGCGGGCCGGGGTAGCCGGATGAAGGAATTGACCGAGGAAATCCCCAAATGTCTTCTTGAGGTGAAAGGCAAAGCTCTTCTGGACAGACAGGTTGAATCACTTAAAGAAGCTGGAATCGACGAAATTGCAATTGTTACCGGTTATAAGCGTGAACTATTGATTGACCGATGTTTGTTTGAATTCAACAATCCGCGGTGGGCTGAAACTAACATGGTTTCCTCTTTGGCTTGCGCTGGGGAATGGCTTGATCTTGAACCTTGTATCGTCAGCTATTCCGACATTTTTTATGATTCCCAAGCCGTGGTATCACTTATGGAAGATAATTCGGAATTGGCGGTTACTTATGATCCCAACTGGTTGGAATTATGGACTTCCAGATTTGGGGATCCCTTACTGGATGCTGAGACCTTCCGTATGGATGAAAATTCCTTTCTTACGGAGATTGGCAACAAACCCGGTTCCATCGATGAGGTCGAGGGTCAATACATGGGCCTTCTGCGTTTCACGCCTTGTGGTTGGCGGGAGGTTGTTAGCCTTCGGCGGTCATTTCCGCCCAGTGTCTGTGATTCCATGCATATGACCGGAACTCTGCAAAAGTTAATCGAAAATAAGCAGGTTGAGATTAAAGCCGTTCCGTACCATGGAGCATGGGGTGAGTTCGACTCGCAAGAAGACGTAAATCTTATCCGGTGAAGCAATCCATAGGAAACTGCCAAATCCTTGATTTGCCAATTATCAAAAGTAGAGCAGGAAGCATATCACCAATCCATGGCGGTATTGAAGTACCTTTCCAAATCAAGCGGGTATTTTATCTCTACGATGTGCCCGGGGGGGAGAGCAGAGGCGCCCATGCTCATATAGAATGCCACCAATTAC
>JAYOII010000197.1:0-419 GCA_038118685.1 Opitutia bacterium | reverse complement strand
AATTACTTATTGCAGGGAGCGGTTCGTTCGAGGTTTTGGTTGATGATGGTTTGGAGAACCATAATTACTTCTTGAACCGACCTCATTGTGGTTTGCATATCCCGCCCGGTATTTGGGCGTCAGAGATAAATTTCTCATCAGGGGCAATTTGTTTGGTGTTGGCATCTCATGGATATGATGCAGGAGATTACATCCGGAACTACCAAGAATATTTGAAAATGAGGGAATTGTAAAAAAATCATCAAATTTTAATCCATCATGCTAATCCATGCCTTCAAAAACCGACTGTTTTATCCATCCTCTTAGCGAAGTAAAATCAACCAGTATCGGAAAGGGTACCAGAGTTTGGCAATGGGCTATTGTATTTAAGGGAGCCAAGATTGGTAATAACTGTAATTTATGCGCGCACACTCTAGTGG
>JAYOII010000196.1:0-5929 GCA_038118685.1 Opitutia bacterium | reverse complement strand
CAACAAAAGCAAGGTCGTCATGATTTACGGGGAATCATACGCCCAACCGAAGCTTTCCTCTGGACTCAGGATCTTTAACTTGAAGTACAGACACAATTCAAACGAAGAGAATAAAATCGTGAGACTCTATCTGAATTTGTTACTCAAGCCAAATAATTTCTTCTTAAGGGAAACGGTCAAATCGTTCGTTTTGGATGCATTGAACGAGGGCCCCATGATCGTCCTCGAACCACCGTGGATTCGAGCCCCCAAATTCTTGACGTGAAAGGCATAATCACGGTTGACCAGGACTCCGAGAACTTCTCCCTTTTTGGAAAAGACCAAATCCCCCTTGCCCGGATCGAATTCCCCGGTGACGAATGCAAACCGCTTGTGGCTTACCTTGATGTAACGGGGGTCGCGCTCATCACGCGTGAAATCAGTTTGGCCGAAGCGACCATCCTTGGCATCCACCACGACCGCCTCGGAGAACAGATAGGGATTCTTGGGCGAACCGAATAGCTCGATTGACGAACTCTTTCTCAACTCGACAGGGTTGACATAGAGAGGAACGATCAAAATTCGGGGATCATCCATAAAGGCGATTTCCTTGACGGGAATCGGCGTTTTTAGCTTGGGACTGGCGATGCTCCCGGAAACTTTGATCAACTTGCGGGGCCGCGGATCCAGCCTGAAGGGACTGTCCTTGGCGTGAACGAGGGAGTAAGCAAACGAACCGTCGACCATGATGACGGTATCCATGCTGAAGGTGCCCGCGGTTTCCTTGCCGAAAAGTCCGCCAACGTGAGAATAATCAAAAGTCAGCTTGACCTTGTTCTCCTCATACTTGGAAAAGATCTCGCTTACGGTCTTGGTTTGTCTTTCCGAAAGCTTGCGGAAATTTTCTTCCTGAACAGCCGCTTGCTCGTTTACGTCCTGTTGGATGGTCTCCACTCTGGAACCGACTCCTGCAACCTCCTGGCTGACGTCGGAAACCGTTTCCTTGACCCCCTGAACCTCTTCACCAACCTTGGAAACATCCTGTTTTACGCTTGTCACCTCATTGGAAACGGAAGCAATCCTCTCCCCTACCCCGGCAATATTCTCCCCCACCCCTTTCAATTCCTGACCGACTCCTTTCAGTTCCTGTCCGACTCCCGCCAAGTCTTGTTTCAGGTCTCGGTTAAGGGTGTCGATCCTTTCGTCAATCTTGGTCGTCGACGCAACCAAGGCGTCCGCTCTTTTCTTTTCCTCCAGCAGAAGGGCCTTGGCTTCGGAAGCTCTTTGTTCTTCGGCCTTGGCCTTTTCCTGCGTGGCGGCCAACTCAACCTTGATGGACTCGGCTTCCTTTTGCTGCTTATCTTTCAAGGCGGCCAACTCATCGGACCGCTTCTTTGCATCAGCCAAATTCTTTGCCAAAAGCTCAAGTTCCTTCTTGGACGCCGCGTTGCTTTGCAAAAGCGCTTCCCGCTTTCTTTCGATTTCCTGACGTTGGGCCTCCAATTGCTCGGACTCTTCCTTGGCCGCCAGGATAGCGGCTTCGTTTTGAGCGATCGTCTCATCACGCGTTGCAATTTGCTCTTCCTTCTCAGCCAATTCTTGCCGGCGAAGAGCAATTTGTTCCTCTAACTCAAGCTTTTGCTTGAGCAAATCGTCCTTGTCACTGCTCAAATTCTCCAACAGCGTCTCGTTGGTCGCCTCCAACTCGGCCACGACGTCGTCGTAGTTCTCGCCGTCGGAAATTCTTTCGACCACTTCCTTCGATACAATCTTCTGTTGATCCTTGGCGATGACCGCATCCTTGGGCACGTCGAAACGGGCCAGAGCAAGAATGCTAAGAAGAAGAAAGTCGCAAACGACGAGCAGCAAACTACGGTTCATGCCTCTTTTCTTCAGCTTGCTTGACCAGCAAGTGGTTTCGATAGGGGCGAACTACGAAAATTTTGAGGGCGGCGACAAAAAGGATACCAAAAAGCGTGGAAGTGTAGGCCCCGATCAATGCGTCTTCCTTGATCTCGAGAACAAGGAGCAAAATCAAGGAAAGGACAGTCCCTCCAAGCCCCACGTACAAACCCAAATCAAAAAGGTTTTCCTCGTTGTCCAAGAGGTTCAGCTTGAGACTGGATTTCATTTCCTCGTTCTTCACTGCAGAGACACGTGAAAGACAAACCATGAAAATTACGATTTGGATCGCCAAAAAAGTACCGGCTATAATTGCCGTTACACCAGTTAGATTTTGTTCCGCCATAGATTCCTCTTTGGCGTAGGCGAGAAGATTCGCAAGCGCAAAATCAAATCCCGCCACCGAAACCTGCCCCCGGGGGGTCTGCAGGAGGGTCGGTTCAAGAGCCAAAACAGTCAGCAAGGCCCAAAGCGAAGCAGCCGAAAAACGCCTGATCCAACGCAACGCAAAATGACATTCAGTCCGCTTGAATTCGGGTTTGGGCAAAACATGAGAAAGAAAAAGCAGAAGGCAGAAAAAAGCCCCCCCGAGCAAGGTCAACTTAAGAAAAAGAGCCAGGGTGTGATGACTATGGGAAAGATGAGTGATGACGTTCCCTCCGAAAGCGGGAAAGATCGAAGACACGAAAGAGAGAACCGGCCCCTTGCGATGAATGGGCTGGTTTCTGGCAAGCAAGTGCCGGAGGGATTCGCTTCCGTAACTCATGGCCAGTTTGATGTCATCGAGAGCGGCCTCGGCAGCGATTTTGTCCCCGTCTTTGTCGTATACCGGGTAACTCTCCACGAACTTGAGGACGGAGGAGGAATCTCCCGAGAGCAAGGTAGCGGCATATATGATTCGTAAATCTTCCTCGAATTTTTTTTCCGCAATCGTTTTGTTATGCTCGAGTTCCTGAAGGTCGACGAGGGGCGGGGCTTCTCCCGCGGAGGGAAAGAGCGCCTTCCGCTTGGCCGACTTGATTTTCCCAGTGGCCTCGGCAAGCGGCCCATTGCGCATTCTGATCAAGGCTGCGAGATCGAACACCGCCTGCAAATCCGGACAGCTCTGAGTCAATTCGGCCATCTGCATGAAATTCATTTTGCGGGCCAACTGGTGAGCCGCCCAATAAAAGGAACGAATCCGTTCCTTCGACTTCAAGTCACCCAAGAGCATCTGCTGGGAAAGCTGACCGATTTCATAGGCCGCATCGGATGAATAATAATCTTTCTCCAGGGACATGGCCGTCCCCACCATCATGGGCACCAGCATCGGATACGGAAGCCAACGGCCATGATTCTCGAGTTTTCCCTGCGAGTCGACCACCCCACCGATGATCACTGCATACCCCCCGTCTACGGTTCTTCCCATCTTGAGGGTCGCGGCCCGGCGAGCAAGTTCGGGGAAATCAAGTTTTCCAAGCGACCGATTGCCATCCAAACGGGACACCTTGGTATCCGTTCCCTGCTTGACGACGTCGAAAGACTCAAACTCACCCGAGAAACCGGAAAAACCCGCCTGGGCTTCCTCCAAACAAGCGTCCCGAATCCGAGCCTCGGTTGCATTGGCCTCAATCTCGGTTGGATTTCGTACTCCCACGGACAAAATCACCCGGCGCTCCGGAAAGAAGGAAAAACCTTGTAAATGAGCTTGCTTTACTCCTGAGAAAGTCGAAACCAATGGATCCTCCAACAACTTTGTCCAAAAATTACCCGGTCGACCCTCCGTCGGAATGCTCTGAAGGATCGCCTGCACGTTGTCGTTGGAACTGTTGTTCTTTAGCCTTTCCCATAGATCGCCTCTGGTAGTCGCCCGGTTGTACACGAAAAAAGCTTCGAATCGGCCTCGGTCCAAATTGAAGCGATCCAAACCGCCGAAATAGTCGTTGAAGGTAAGCATGTCGAAAATGCTCCCGCCTCCCGATATGGCCAATTCAGGGTGTTCCTTCTTTTTGGATTCAATGTCCTGGCGGAATTTTTTCTGCTTGGACAGAGAGGTCAAGGGCAAGAGCATCTCGGCCGGCCCCAAGTTGTTTTGACGCAGTTGCCGCAGGGTTTCCTGATCGATGGTCTTGCTGCCCTCTCCTATGTCCTTGAGTGTATCTTCGGATACCGTTCCGAAGAAAACCGGGGATGCAAAACCGAGAACCCCGAAGACGACCAAGAACGGGAGATACGCAACGCTCCCCAACTTACCCTTGTTAAATGAATCAAAAATAGCCAACCTGTGTTATCTTTTCCTTTATCCGCCCTCATTTTGCAAACGATTTTTGTTCACGTCGGGCAAAACCTCAATTAAGCATTTGGGGGTTCGCGGCTTCCTTGTACCAAATTCCAACACCGGACGTTCCTCACCCATATGACCCTGCGCATCACACAATACGGAGAAAGCATCCTTCACGAAAAAGGCAAGGCGGTCACCGACTTTTCCGACAAACTCTTCAACCTGTCCCGTGACATGATCGACGCCATGCGCCACGCCGAGGGCATCGGTCTGGCGGCCCAGCAAATCGGGAAAGCCTTGCGCTTTTGCGTGATCGAGGTTCCCGACCATCCCGATTACCCGATGACCTGCATCCTGGACGGCAAAGCCCTCTCCCCTTCCCTTATCAAACCCATGCCTTTGGCCAACCCGCAGATCGAGTTTCTTCCGAGCGATGAGTTCTACTACGAGGAAGGTTGCCTGTCCTTGCCCGGGATCAAGGGAGACGTCGCGCGCCCCGAACTCATCCGGGTGAAATATCAGGATCTCGACGGCGTACCTCACGTCCTCGAATGCGACGGCTTGCTCGCCCGTTGTATCCAACACGAAGTCGACCACCTCGACGGCATCCTTTTCATAGAACGCATGGAAAAGCCTCACTTCTCTCAGATCAGGGACGAGGTTCGGGCCCTGCGAAAGAAAACCCAAGCCACCCTCAAGGAAGGAAAGCTTCCTTGCGCCTACCCCGAATGAAGCGAACGACCCGGCAAGGGGAAATCATCCTCAAGGTCATCCGATCCGCCGGGCGCCCCCTCACTCCCCTCGAGATTCATCAGCGAGCCTCCCGCAAAAGCCCGACCATAGGGATCGCAACCACCTACCGGCACCTCAAGAGCTTGGGGGAAAGTCAACAGGTCGTCGGCGTCGACTACCCCGGCCAGCCCCCGCGCTACGAATGGGCCGACGGCCGGGACAAGGTACACTTTGCCTGTCGTTCCTGCGAGAAACTCTTTGCCCTCGAGGACACCAGCGGAGACACCCCCCCCGCCCAAGCACCAGAAGGTTTCGAAGTTCAAGGTTTCGAAGTGATGCTCTACGGGCTCTGCCCAACCTGCCGCAAGGCCTAGAAGGAATAGCGTATACCTCCGTATACGCCCATACCGAGAGCCGGGTAACCGTCCGCCTCCGCATATTCCTCGTCGAAAAGATTCTCCACTCTCCCGTAAAGACTCGCCCTCTCTCCCAGTTCAGTCTGACCGTAAACACGGACCACAAGGTAATCCTCGCCCTCAATTGCGCCATACGGGGGCGCCCCGTCCAGGTCCTCCCGGTCGGCAACCCAAGACAACTCGACTCCGAAACGAGACTCCTCATTGCGCCTCTCCAACGCCAAACTCCCCGAGTGCCGTGGCCGCCGAGGCAGCCTGACCGAGTCATCCACATCCCACGCTTCGCCGTACGCGTACCCCGCTCGGAGAATGAAACCCTCGAAATCTTTCTCCGAGGAGAATTCGATTCCTTCCGCCCTAGCCCGTCCAACGTTTGCGGTGGTGAAACCGCTCCATGCAATGAGGTCGTGAAAATCCGTCCGGTAGGCCCCAAGACGCCAGCTCCAATCCATTCCCGTCCCTTTCAGCCCGACCTCCCAGCTCTTGGCCTCCTCAGGATCGAGCGATGGATTCCCCCAAACGCCATACAGGTCATTGGCCTGAGGGGGTGCGAAACTGGTGGCGAAACGTGTAAAAAAGTCAAGGGAATCAAGGAGTTTACGCGAACCCGACAACGACCAGGTACGGGCACCCCCAAAAT
>JAYOII010000195.1:0-5996 GCA_038118685.1 Opitutia bacterium | reverse complement strand
ATTCAGGATGGCATGAAATTATCGAGGATTTCATCCATTTGGCCTAGCAAATGAGAGATGCTGTCTTTGGTCTCGTCGCCCATGTTGGAGATTCGGAAGGTTTTCCCTTTCATTTTTCCATATCCACCGTCGATGGAAATCTTTCTTTGCTCTCGCAGAGTGCTGACGAAACCCGCGAGGTCGATGTCGAGGTTGTTTCGGACGCAGGTCAGAGACTTCGAGGCATACTGTTTTTCGGGAAGAAGCTCAAAACCTTTGTCCGCCACCCAATCGTGAACCATCTGATTGAGTTCGGCGTGCCTGGCATGCCTGTTTTCAACCCCTTCGTTCAAAATCTTCTTGAGGGTATGGTCGAGGGCGTGAATCAGCGGGATGACCGGTGTGCTGGGCGTCATCCCTTTCTCGTGATTCTTGCGGAATTCGAGAAAGTCGAAATAGTAGCCTCTGCCTTCGACTTCCTCGGCCCGGCTGAACGCTCTTTCGGAGACGGACAGAAGGGCCAGGCCAGGAGGCATGGCCAAAGCTTTTTGAGAACCGGTGAGAATCACGTCGATTCCCCACTCGTCCTTGGGGATGGGTAGGACGGAAAAAGAACTGACCGTATCGATCACGGAGATGACCTCGGGGAAATCACGCAAAACCGCCATGATTTCCTTGAGCGGATTCATCATTCCGCAAGAGGTTTCGTTGTGCACGAGCGTGACAAGATCGTATTCGCCTCCAGAAAGATGTTTTCGGAGATCTTCAGGGTCAATGTGCTTGCCCCACTCAACCTGCAGTCCTTCCGCTGATTTCCCACATCGGCGCGAAACGTCCAGCCACTTGTCCGAAAAAGCTCCGCACATGCAGCAGAGCACTTTTTTTCGGGAAAGGTTGCGGACCGAGCCTTCCATCGCTCCCCATGCGCTCGAAGTGGAAAGAAAGACGGGGTCGTCGGTTTGGAAGAGTTTTTGCAAATTGGGTTGGCAAGCCTGATAAAGATCAACGAAGTCCTTGCTTCGGTGTCCCATTACGGGCGTAGACATCGCATCGTAAGTTTCGGGAGCTACGTTAACGGGACCGGGTATGTGAAGTTTGTAATCAATCATTGTTTGAATCGTTGCCTTTGGAGATATTTTCAAAGGACTTGTTTTTTTCGCCTACGAGGATTAAGCGAGGTTCCCAAACGGCGGCTTCCTCCGGATCGAGGTTGATAAAAGTGAGGATTACCAGCAAGTCCCCGACTTTTCCCTTGTGCGCAGCGGCTCCGTTTAGGGCAATCTCGCCCGAACCTTCGGGAGCAGCGATGCAATAAGTCTCGAAGCGCTCTCCGTTGGTAATGTTGCCGACGAGAATCTTTTCATGATGAAGGAAGCCTGCTTCCTTCATGAGAGTTCGGTCAATGGACAAGCTCCCGGAATAATCTGGGGAGACAGCGGTCACGGAAGCCCGGTGAAGCTTTGATTTTAGTAAGGTTACCTGCATCCAAAGTCAAAAAAGAGGAATTACCTATCAAACCGCCTTCCTTCTCAAAGTCAATCGATCAAAGAAAAATCTACCGGTAAATGCGGTTGTAATGCGGACTTTTTTTCTTAGGGTTGCAGATCCATGGAAACGGATACCCGTTCGTGGGCCAAACGAAAGTGGACCGACTTCGAAGGTTTTGTCGAAGGAGTTATTTATGATCGGGATTTATCCGTCTCGGCCCGCCTTTTCGGTTTGTTCTTGCATCCGTTTTCCTATTTGTTTTCGGCAATCGTTCGATTGAGGCTTTTTCTATATTCGAACCGAATCATTTTTCGAGACAAACCTCTGGACTGCCTTATTTTGGTTGTGGGAAACCTGACGGTAGGAGGAACCGGAAAGACACCGGTAGTGGAAAGGTTTACCAAAGAATTGTTGGCCAAGGGCAAAAAGGTCGCGATCCTGAGCCGTGGTTACAAAAGCAAGGAAGAACCCAAACCTTCTTTTTGGTCCCGACTTTGGAAAAAAGACACATCCCCCCCCCCAATCGTCAGCGATGGCGAGCGGGTCCTGCTGGATTCCGAAGAGGCGGGAGACGAACCTTTCATGTTGGCCACCAATCTCCCCGGGGCCATCGTGTTGGCGGACAAAGATCGCGTCAAGGCAGGTCGTTTTGCAATCGACAACTTTCAGGCGGACGCCTTGATTTTGGACGATGGTTTCCAGTACCTTCCGCTCAAGGGGACTCTGAACTTGTTGCTTGTCGACCAAACCAACCCTTTCGGGAACCGATGTCTCCTTCCTCGGGGTATTCTGAGGGAACCGGTAAGGCATCTTTCAAGGGCCTCCTATGTCTTTTTGACGAAATCCGAAGTAGAGCCGGAACTTGAGCTTCTGCAGACCATTCGCAAATACAACAAGAAAGCTGAGATTATCCGATGCGTTCACAAGCCAAAATTCTTTAAGGAGATCAACGGGGAGCAAATCAAACCGCTCGACCTTCTGCGGGAGGCATACGTGGGTGTGTTCTGTGGAATTGCTTCTCCGCGCGGTTTCGAGCAATTGATTTTGAGGATGTCCGGAGAAATGAGGTTTCGACGCAGGTTTTTGGACCACCACAGGTATGAGGTCGAAGAGCTCGATCGCCTTTTCCTGCAGGCTAAAAATGCGGGGGCGGACATCATGGTCACGACCGAAAAGGATGCCGTGCGAATCCCCTTGGGCTATAAGCCCATCATGCCCTTGTATTACGTCAGAATGGAAATTGAAATCATCGAAGGCTTTGAGGATTTCGAGGAAGCCGTGGCTGGAATATGCTTTACCGGAAGCGAGAAAAATTCAATGTCGACGCCCTCAGTGGTCCGGAGCGAGAATTCGTTTACGGTTGCCTAGTGGGCAACTTGGTGAACCCTCTCGCTGTTTCCACCATTGCCTGTACGCATTCGATTTTTCCTTGGGGTCTGATGCCGTGACCTAAGTTCAGAACGTGACCCGGATCACCATTCATGGAATCCAACAGTCTCCTGGTTTCTTCTTCCACGAGGGGAGGAGACGATTCCATTAGGGAAGGAGGCAGGTTTCCTTGCAGAACGAAGGGGAGGGGAAAGGTTTTGCGGGCTTGGGAGAGATCAATCGTATGATCCAGGCTGAACCCTTGAACTTTTGATCCCGTCAAAAGACGAATTCTTTCCTGCGGGGCTTTTGCGTAAAGAATGATAGGCAGGTCGGAGGACCTGGATTGAACGATTTGATCAATCCATCGCGTGGTCCACTCATAAGTCTTGTCGATCGGGCAAAGGGAATGCCAGCTGTCGAAGATTTGAAGAGCGTCGATGCCCGCCGCGCATTGCATGTCGACGTACTCGACGAGCGCGCTCGTGATTTTTTCCATCAAGCGGGCGAAAAGCAAAGGTTGCTCCTTGGCCAAGGCAAGGGTTTTGGGGAACCCGTCGGCCGAACCTCCGTCGATCATGTAGCAACCCAAGGTCCAGGGGGAACCGCAAAAGCCGAGCAATCCTTTGGCGTCTCCGAGTTCACTCCGCAGGAGCGTCAAGGCTGAGGCTACGTAGGCAAGGCGTTCGGACGTCCCTTGTTCGGAAAGTTTCCTTATGCACGATTCGGAACTCAAGGCAAAGTCCATCTCAATGCCACCTTGGGTCCTGAAGTGATAGGGCTGACCCATGGCCTCGGGGACGACCAAAATGTCGCTGAAGACGATGGCCGCATCAAGCTCGAAGCGTTTCAAGGGCTGAAGGGTTACCTCAACCGCCAAGTCGGGGGTTTTCACCATTTCAAGAAAGCTATGTTTTTGCTTCAAGGCCCGATATTCGGGCAAGTATCGGCCCGCTTGCCGCATGAGCCAAACCGGTGGTCTGCCTTCGTTTTTGCAGGCCAACGCCTTTTGCAATCTTTCTCTCGATTTCATTGATCCAATCCGAGCCAATCCCGGGGGCGGAGAAAGTCGTTGTACAGCCTTTCTTCTTTCGAGCCCTCCGCCGGTCGCCAACCGTAGGTCCATTTGACGTCAGGCGGGAGAGACATCAGGATGGATTCCGTCCTGCCCCCCGATTGAAGCCCGAAATGAGTTCCCCGGTCATAGACGAGGTTGAATTCGACATAGCGCCCTCTTCTGTATTTTTGGAAATTCTTTTCCTCCTCGGTAAAAGACTTGCTCTTGCCTCGCTGGAGAATTTCGAAGTAGGCATCACCAAAGGTCTGTCCGACCTCGTTTGCAAAGGCGAGCGACAGGTCGTAGCCTCCTTCGTTATAGTCGTCGAAAAAGAGCCCGCCCACTCCCCGGGTCTCTTTTCTGTGAGGGAGGCAAAAGTAATCATCACACCATTTTTTAAAGCGTAGGTAATGACCGGGGCCATACTTGTCGCAAACAGTTTTGGCGCTCTGATGCCAAAAGACGACGTCGTCCATAACAGGGTAATAGGGCGTGAGATCAAAGCCGCCGCCGAACCACCAAGTCGTTTCCTTTCCCGGAGGTGAGGCCTCGAAGTACCTGACGTTGGCATGACTCGTGGGCAAGTGCGGGTTATCCGGATGAAAGACCACCGACACACCCATGGCTCGGAAGGGGGAGCCTTCGAGTTCGGGGCGTCCTTGAGTGGCGGATGGAGGCAGGCTTTTCCCATGCACGTCCGAGAAATTAACGCCGCCTTTTTCTATGAGTGCGCCTTGTTCAAAGGCGAGGGTTGTCCCGCCACCGCCTTCCTCTCGGGTCCAACGGTCTTCTTTCTTTTGGATTTCAG
Source organism: Opitutia bacterium (assembly GCA_038118685.1). Taxonomy (GTDB): domain Bacteria; phylum Verrucomicrobiota; class Verrucomicrobiia; order Opitutales; family Seribacteraceae; genus Seribacter. The sequence continues at coordinate 1,296 of JAYOII010000195.1, read as the reverse complement.
GATCGATTGATTCGAGACGCGCTTGCAGGTCGACCTGAAGAGATTCAAACGCATTCTTTGCCAATTCGGCCTGATGGCTTCCGCTCATGAAGCGCTAGTCATCAAAGGTCTTGACCGGATCCAGGCTCGGAGCAGGAGATCGAAAAGAGGCCTACTCCTCCTCTCCCTCAGCAACAATATCTTGGGCGAGGTGTTCTCTGGCACTCTCCAAGTCTTCGCAAATGCCCCATTCCTCGCAACCGTCCAAGTTGTTCCACATCTCGGCATCTTCCCCTGTGGCAATAATGGCGCCCCGCATGGGAAGTCTCATGTCCTCTATCTTTTCGGCAAATTCGCCGACTACTTCGATGGATTCCTCGCTGGGTTCCTCCAATTCGGAAACATCGATGATGAGTTTCACGATTCCCTCGTTGATGGTGTTCCGAATCCGGTTGTCCATGTTTTCCTTGATGTCGTTGATGACGAAGTTGGAAAGATCTTCCGGAACCTTGAAATAGAGGTAATCCTCAATGAACTTGAAATACCGAGCCGAAGAATCCAAGTCCATGACCTTGTACATTACGGCCTCCGTCTTGTTGGGGTCGAAAGGCTTGGTGATACAGTCGGAAAAACCCGAATTGAGAGCTTTTTTGAGGGCGGGCTCGTCCCCTTTTACGATCATTGCCAAAACGGGGGTGTTGAGTACGTTGTGGTTTGTCTTCAGCTTGCGACGGAGGTCCACGGCCGTGTCATCAGGGAGGGCCATGCTGATGAGAATGGCGGAAAAACCGTGATGCTCGCATGCCCGAATTGCGGATGCCTCGTCGTGGGCGCTCTCAACGACCCATTCGCTGCGGGCGAATATTTCCGTGAGTTGCTTGATGATATTTGGCTTGTCGTCGACAATGAGAATTCTGACTTTGGCGGAGTTCGCCGTTTCCTCAACTACTTCTTGTTCGGCTTTTTTGAAGACATTGCTGGCCTCGTCCTGCCTGATGGCAACTCGGTTCATCCGATAAAGCCTTCTTCCGAGCGTACGGAGGAGCTTCAGAGCAACCTTGGGGTTTTTTTCAACTATGCTCGAAATGCTTTCCTCGATATGCCGTACTTTGGATGGGGTTTTTGCCCTGATTACAGCGTCACGTTTGAGGGAGAGCAATTCGCTCAGTTCGCCGAATATGGCACCTGGCATATCAATTTCACTGAGGATGCGACCGCCTCGTATGACCTCGAGAATACCACTTTCGAGGATACAGAAACCCCTGCCGAGTTCCCCTTCGGGAAGGACTACGTCCCCTTCTTTGTATTCTTCCAGTC
>JAYOII010000194.1:0-6038 GCA_038118685.1 Opitutia bacterium | reverse complement strand
GAACTCAAGGTCAGCCAACCGGTCAGGCAACTCATGCCCAAAGAAAAAAAAGGCCCTCCCGAGATAATCAGAATTTTGGAGAAAAGGCCGAGGCCTTCGTCGGAATAAGAAGTATTGCCGCTGAAAGATTTGTCGAAAGAGAATTCAATGCGGACCCGTTTGCCTTCATACATGGGGTTTCCGTCGGGCTTGCCCACGGTTAGGATGACTGAGTCCTTGGTCAGAATGAGGGCGTTCCAAAAATGACCGAGTTCGTGTACCAGCGTGGCAAAAGGACGGAAAAGGTAAAGAACGGCCCAAGCCATCAAAACCCAAGGCAATCCTTCCATGCTAAGGTAGTCGACGGATGAGGCGAGGGTCATTGGCAGGCAGTTTTTGGGATTGAACTTGATCGATGCGACGCGTTGCGCAAGGTTGTCGATTCCTTGACTGATAAAGTATGTTTCGTTCCCTTATGCAAGCCTTCTCGGGCAAACCCAAGCTCGAGGTCCGTGTTCCCCATGCGAGAGGATTGCCCATGACCGATCACATCAAATACGGTGAAGAAGCCGAATCCATGCAGTGGATTGGCGTGGACTTGGATGGCACGCTGGCTCAAGCCGATCCTTGGCAGGGCTTCGAGCACATAGGGAAACCCATTCCCAATATGATGAAACGAGTCAAAATTTGGTTGGAACTCGGATACCGCGTGAAGATCGTCACTGCGCGGGCTCAAGACCCTGATCAAGCCATTCCGCCCATTCGGGAATGGCTCAAGAAACACGGTTTGCCTGAACTCGAGATCACCAACGCCAAGGATATGGACATGATTGAGCTATGGGATGATCGCTGTGTTCAGGTGGTGCCCAATACCGGGAATCCCGTCGGACCGAATCCCGAGCCTTATCGCCGTTAGGTTTCGGATTCATACAAGAAAGGTCGAAAATACCTTTTTTTGCAAGTCCTGTAGCCTTGCGGTGATTATGCGTGTCCCGCCCAACTGATTATCGCGGGATTCGGGGAAACGGGTTTGACCATCGCGGTATTCCCATTTTTGGTTGTTCGTCTATGAGAAAACTTTTCCCTGGATACCTGCTGACCCTGTTTGCGTCCGGCTTGGCGGCCAAGCCCAACGTCGTTTTCTTCTTCATCGACGACATGGGGTGGACCGACCTCGGTTTCATGGGGTCGAAATACTACGAGAGCCCTCACGTGGACAAGTTGGCGAAAGAAGGAATGGTCTTTATGAACGCCTATGCGGCGGCTCCCAATTGCGCTCCCAGTCGAGCCTGCCTGATGTCCGGTCAGTACTCTCCCCGACATGGAGTTTATACGGTGTCTAATTCCGATCGGGGTTCGGCCAAGCACCGCAAGTTGATTCCTACGAAGAACACGATTCATTTGGCGGAAAAGTTCGTCACGATGGGCGAGGCTCTTCAGGCGGGCGGATACGTGACGGCCACTATGGGGAAATGGCATCTGGGGGATGACCCTGCGACTCAGGGCTTTGACGTCAATATCGCCGGTAAATCATGGGGGAGTCCAAGTGGAGGAGGCTATCACAGTCCCTACAAGTATCCCAATCTCGAGCAAAAGGAAAAGGGCGAGTACCTGACCGATCGGCTTGGTGTGGAAGCTTGTAAGTTTATCGAAAAGAACAAAGACAAGCCGTTCTTTCTCTATTTGACCCATTACTCGGTTCATACTCCGATTCAGGCCAAGCCAGAGCTAAAGAAAAAGTACGAAGCCAAGAAACCGACCGAGAGACATAAGAACGCGGCCTATGCCGCCATGATCGAGAGCACCGACGACAGCGTGGGCGCGGTTCTTTGTAAATTGGAGGAACTGGGGCTTTCCGATAACACCATCGTCTTGTTCTTCTCGGATAACGGTGGGCATGGGGGCGTTACCTCCAATGCCCCTTTGCGTGGCTCCAAGGGCATGCTTTACGAGGGTGGAATTCGTGAGCCCATGATCGTAAAATGGCCCGGCGTGACCAAGCCCGGATCGGTTTGTCGAGAGAACGTCATCGGAGTGGACTTCTATCCTACCCTGCTGGAGGTTACGAAAACCCCTGCTCCCAAGGACTACCTGCTCGACGGTCTAAGCTTGGTTCCCTTGTTGGAGAATCCTCAAGCCAAACTCAAAAGAAAGGCCTTGCATTGGCACTTTCCAGCTTATCTGCAGGGATACACCGTTCGGCATGGGAATTTCCGAACCACTCCGGCTGGCGCCGTCCGGATGGGAGACTGGAAGTTGATCGAGTTTTTCGAGGATGGAACCCTCGAGCTTTACAATACCGGGAAAGATATCTCGGAAAATAAGAACTTGGCCAAGGAAATGCCCGCCAAGGTGAAGGAAATGCATCAGGTAATGCTCGCTTGGCGCAAACACACCAGGGCGCCCGTACCGACCAAGTTGAACCCCGCCTACGATCCGAAATCCGCCAAGCAAGGAAAGGGCAGGAATAAGGTCAAGAAGTAGATCGCATGAACTGGTGGGGAAAAGTAATCGGTACAGGTGTGGGGATGCTTGGTGGTCCCATCGGGGCTTTGGCCGGAGCTGCCCTCGGCCATCTCTATGACGAGGATGACCCTACCCCGAAAAATGAGCAGAAGGCCCGCATTCTTTACTTGGCCTATTTTTTTTCCTGCGCTGCGAAAGTGGCGAAGGCGGACGGGGGAATTTCAGCGGCTGAAATTCAGGCGACCGAATCCATGATGGAACGCATGGGGCTCAATGAAAAGATGCGTGACTTTGCCAAGAACGTTTTCCGGAAGGCCAAGGTCAGTCGACGGTCGATCGATGATGACTTCAAGGAAGCGGGCCGTCTCATTGGGTACGAACCAACGGTAGCCCAGTCCTTTCTCGGAGGTTTGTATGAGATTGTGCGTTCGAATGGCAAGAAGCTCAACGAGATGCAGGTTCGCTATCTTTTGCGCGGAGAGGAACGGCTCAAGTTGCGACCAGGGACCATACAGTCTTGGATTCGAGGTGGCTATGCCCCTCCGACTCAGGAATCGAATCCATCCGCATTGTCCCTCGAAGAGTCTTATGATGCAATCGGCTTGCCCAAGACGGCAAGCGACAAGGAGGTCAAGGCGGCCTACCGAGCCCGGGCGGCGGATTTCCATCCCGACAAGCTAAAGAGCAAGAACCTTCCCGCTGAATTCATTGCCTTTGCCAACGAACAGTTGGCTCGAATTAACCAAGCCCACGAAATCATCCGCAAGGCTCGTGGTTTGAAGTAACGAATCATTACGGGTGTGGGTTAATGAAGTCATTTCTTTCAGTCTTTGTTGCTTTTGTTTTTTTTAATTGTAAATGGAAAGCGGAAGCGAACCAAACAGGGGTGACCGAAGGAGCCCCTGCCCTCTCTTTTTACATTGGGATCGGGGAAGGTTCGTTCGGCGAAGATCCTCATCCCGTTCACGGCACTCAAACCTCCGACGGCGGTTACGTGGTTGGAGGCAAGAGCCTTGATGCTGGAGGCGAATGGGAGGGTTTCGTCCTTAAGGTCATACCATCTGGATTCTCCGGTTATCTGAATTTGAATGAGCCAGGGGAAGCCAATCAGTCCTACTCTTGGGCCAAGACTTTTGGCACTGCTGGAAAGAAGGACGGAGTGAACAACTTGGCCTCGGTGGGTGAGGCTGTCTTTGCCGCAGGTTTCAAGAGCGTTTCCGATGGCAGCCAAAGCGCATGTCTCTTCAAGTATTCCTCCGTCGATGGGGCAACGTTATGGGAACATTTCCTTTCAGAATCATCCAACGGGCTTTCTTCGGCGTTCGAGGTGATTTGCTCAACCCCCGACGGAGGCTTGATCACAGGCGGGGTATACGATTCCGCAAAGGATGGTTTGGAGGGTTTCAAGTCCTACGGAAATCCTTCGTCCGGCAAAGCATTCGTTGCCTACTATTCACCTGATCAGGTTTCTTCTTCGGTTGTCCCCGTTTCTCCTTCTTGGCGGAAGGATTTCAACGCATCCCTCACTGTAAAAGGGATTCGTCCGATCGGAAAAACCGGTGAATACATTCTGCTGACCTCGAAGGCTGACGGAGAGAACGCACCTCACCTTGCGAGGCTTGATTCGCAGGGTAACTTGCTTTGGGAAAAGACTTATCCTACTCGGGCGGAGCCAACTGACGTCAGCGTGCTGGCCAGTGACGACACTTTGACCGGTTTTGCCTTTTGTGGGCATGGAGGAAAAAGCTCGGGGCTTTTGGACTCCTATCTTACGGTCGTCGACTTGAACGGAACGATCCGTTGGACTCGTGAATTCGGGGATCCGGTTGGCGGTGTAGGTAAATTTGCGGGTCTTTCATCCGGCAACCCGAAATTGATCTACGATGAGAGTTGGGGAATTCAATCTACTGCGGATGGAGGCATGTTGGTAGCCTCAGGAACTGGCATTGAAGGATGCGATCCTTGGCAGGGTTCGGATTCCAATCAGACGAGGATTGCCATTCTTCAGGAATGTGTTTCCGATCCTCGTACCGATTGGCGCGGCATGATCACGAAGTTCGACGCCAATGGAACGCAAATTTGGCAAAGGGTTGATTCGTTCATGCCCCCCGATGGCGGCAATGCATCTTCTTCTGCCTGCGAGTACCTTGTGCTTTTGTCCGACGGCAAGATTCTCTCGGTCAACGACGAAGCCTTCGGAGTTGGTTTGTTAGTTTTGGAGCCGGAAGCCAATGCGACTTTTGTCGGTGATCTGCTTGTCTCGTCGGCTACTGATGCCGGTAAAAGTTGGAAGAACTCCAGTTGGATGGGATATTTCCTCTCCTTTCCTTCCGGTTGGAAATACCATTCCACATTGGGTTGGATCTATTCCATGCCCACTTCTCTTGATTCGGTTTGGTTCTATGATCAAGTTCTTGGTTGGTGTTGGACGAGTCAGTCAGCCTACCCTTTCCTATGGCGTCACTCCGCCTCAAACTGGCTCTATTTTCTCAAGACTTCCTCTCCCCGTTTCTTCTACGACTACTCGGACAAGACCTGGAAACATCTTTAGTTTGTTTTCTTTCGCTTTCGCCATCAGCGACAATAAGGCCGTCCCGCATGGGAAGGCAATGGTCGCAGCGCTCAGCTAGTTCGGGGTTGTGCGTGACAAGCAAGATCGCAATTTCCTGCTCTCGGGCAAATTGCATGAGGAGTTCGAATACGTTTTCCGAGTTCGAGCTGTCCAAATTTCCCGTGGGTTCGTCGGCAAGGAGGAGAGAGGGCGAGTTTGCGAGGGCTCGGGCAATGGCGACCCGTTGCTGTTCACCACCCGATAACTTGTTTGCGAACCGGTTTGTCTTGTTTCCCAAGCCAAGTCGGTCAAGAAGTTCGCCTGCCCGGTCGAGGGCTTGGCGCTCGCCTACTCCACTCTTTCGAAGTGGAAGGGCTACGTTTTCACGGGCAGTCAGTTCCTTGATGAGGAAATGAAATTGGAAGACAAATCCTATCGTTTCGTTGCGCAGAGCCGTCCGTTCTTCGTTCGAAGCCTTTGCCATAGGCCTGCCTTTGATATAAATCTCTCCGGATTGCGGACGGTCAAGCAAGCCGAGAAGGTAGAGGAGAGTGCTTTTCCCGCAGCCGGATTGACCAATCACTGCGGTCATTTCGCTAGTCCGAGCTTCGAAGGATACGCCCCGCAAAGCTTGAACTACGGAATCTCCTTCCTCAAAGGAATGCTTGAGTTCTTCTGCCCGGATCAAGGCCTTTGCGTTCTTTGGGCTAGGTTCGCTCACAGGCTCTCCCTAATGATTTTCGCAGGCTCGATCTTGGCTGCCCGGCGTGCGGGAATCCAACTGGCCACACCAACAAAGAGAGTGGCGATTGCGATGGCCCAGAGGTAGTGCGTCACGTCCCAGTTCACGACGAAGCTGTCGGTCGAGAAGATTCCCCGAATTCTCAGGGGAATTCTTGAAATTCCATAGGTTGCAAGAAATCCGGTCGCACTCCCGAGTACGATACCGCCTAGCAGTACGATTCCACCTTGCCATAGAAAAACTGCCGAAACGTCGCGGGGGGTGAATCCGATCGAGCGAAGGATTGCAATGTCCCGGTTC
>JAYOII010000193.1:801-6054 GCA_038118685.1 Opitutia bacterium | reverse complement strand
GCCTCGAGTTGCCCAAACCCATGCATCCGGAAGTCGGTAACTTGGTCAACGACAAAGCGGATTCGGAATCTCGGGAACTAGCGGCTGAGGAGATCTACGAAACTTTCAAGGCAGAATTCTTGGAAAAGAACGCCCCCCTAAGGCTCGTGGGCTACCAAACGTCCAAGATCAAAGAGCCGGAAGGTGAAATCTCCTGCCTTGCGACGATTGAAATAAACGGGGAAACCAAATCCATAGAAGGGCAAGGGAATGGTCCGATCAACGCATTCGTTCATGCTTTGGAAAACCTCGGCATCAAGGACTTCAAGCTGACCGATTATCGCCAGCATTCGATAGGAGGAGGTTCGGCCACCGAATCGGCCGCTTTCATTCAACTCCAGACCAAAAGCGGAAGAACGGCCTATGGCTGCGGAGTTGACTCCAGTATCGAAAAGAGCGGTTTGCTTGCCCTCGTCAGTGCCTTCAACAGAACAAGATAGGACTCAATGTCCGGAGCTTGGAAAAACGGCAGATTGAACAATCACAAGCTGTCTCTCATCTAAGTCTCAGACAAGACAAACTCAAGATTATGAACCAATCGCCTTCCGCTCATTCGTCTGGCAGTTCGATCACGATCAAGCTAATCGTAATCGCCTTGCTCGTCTTCGGTTTACTCGTTTTAACCGTCCCCCTCTTCTTCATTATCGACGAACGCGAAAACCGCCGCGAGGAAGTCACCCGTGAGATCAGCTCGAAATGGGGACTCGACCAGACTGTCATCGGGCCAATCATAAGCGTTCCCTTCCACGTCGAAGTAAGCAACCACTCCAACGGTCGAACGAGGACGACACGCGAAACTCGCTACCTTCACGTACTCCCCGAGAATTTGGATATCAATGGCACCGTTATCCCCGAAACCCGTTACCGGGGGATTTACGAAAGCGTCGTCTACAAGTCACGCTTGCGGCTTTCCGGAAATTTCCTGCCACCTGATTGGGATAGGACGCGGGTTCCCAAGGAGAACATCCTCACGGAAAAGGCATGGCTGACCATTGGCATCAGCGACGTTCGCGGCATTCGCGAAAACTCAAAAATCCTCTTCGATGGCAAGCAACTCGAAACCCTTCCCGGTTTGCCTACCCAGGAAGTGATTTCAACGGGAGTAATGGCAACGATCGACTTGTCTGAGATCAACGCATCCACGGACTTCGTAATCGACCTGCATCTTGACGGAAGTTCGACACTCGCTTTTTCCCCCATCGGAAAGACGACTTCGGTCTCCGTTGTATCTCCATGGTCGTCTCCCAGTTTTGACGGAGCCTTTCTTCCCCTTGACAAGGAACTGGGCGATGATGGCTTCAAGGCAAACTGGAAAGTCCTTCACTTGAACCGGGCCATCCCGCAATCATGGTCCGGTTCGGCTCCGGATGGGGATGGTTCGGGACACTGGGAAAAGAACAGGCACGGCGAACCCGCGGAATCCCTTTCGGGGCCGAAAAACATCCTTGGCGATTCCGCCTTTGGCATTCGTTTCTATCTCCCGACCGACGTCTACCAAAAAACAAACCGCATGGCCAAGTACGCGATTCTATTTCTCGGGTTTGCATTCGCGGCTTTCTTCTTTTCCGAAATTCTGCAAAAAGCCAGGGTTCATCCGATTCAATATCTGCTCGTGGGTTTCGCCATACTGATTTTCTATCTCCTTTTGCTTTCCTTGTCCGAACACTTTGGATTCAACCCTGCCTATTGGACTTCGACCACCGCAGTCATTTTACTCATATCGGGATATGCTCAGGCGATTCTCCGGAGTCTCCGACTGGGCCTGACCGTAGGAGTTGTCCTGGCCCTCCTTTATGGATACCTCTACGTTATCCTGCAACTTGAGAACTTCGCCTTGCTCATGGGTAGCCTCGGCTTGTTTGCGACTCTGGCGGCAGCGATGTACTTCACCCGCAAGATCGATTGGTACGCCATTCGCTTGAACGCCCAAAGCCCATCCAGTCAGGACGACTAAGCTTGCCGGGGCATTCGACAGAGGGAAAGGAGGCGAGCTCGCTCGAGGGTGTCCTGGAGCGGATAACCTTCTACAACGAGGAAAACGGTTTTCTCATCGGGAAACTGAGGGAAGGCGATCAAAGCGTTGAAATTGCCGTCGTAGGGAAGGCACCCAAGGTTCAGTGCGGGGAAACCCTCTCGCTGGAAGGTTCGTGGACCAATCACCCCAAACACGGAAGGCAATTTTCATTCGATACTTTCGAGAGCAAGCTTCCCGCTTCCGCTTATGGGATCAGGAAATACCTCGCAAGCGGATTGATTCACGGAATAGGCAAGACTTACGCAAACAAAATCGTCGATCACTTCGGAGCCGATACCCTTCGAGTGATCTCCGAGGAATCGGCCCGTTTGCGTGAAATCGAAGGGATTGGAGCAAAGAGAGTAAAAAGCATCAAAGAGGCTTGGGCTGAACAAAAGGCCGTTCGGGAAGTGATGATGTTCCTCCAAACTTACGGAGTAACCGACGCGCTCTGTCTTCGCCTCGTAAGGAAATACGGAAACGAAGCCAAATCGATCCTCGAAAACGACCCGTACCGCATCATCCGGGACGTCAAAGGCATAGGGTTCAAAACCGCGGACCGGATCGCCCTTAACCTGGGCCTGTCAAACAATGGTCCCGAAAGAATCGAGGCCGGCGTACTTCACGTCATGCAGGAAACCGAAGAGGCCGGACACACCCATGTCGAAAGAAGGGAATTGGCCCTCAACTCGGCAAACTTGCTTGAAACCGAGGCCAATGAAGTCGAATCACGCATCGACGTCCTACTCTCCGATTCGCACCTTGTTCCCACTGAACCGGATTGGATCCAACTGCCTGGTTCAGACCGTGCCGAACAAACCTTGGCAAAATCTCTCCGCGACCTACTCCACGCTCCCTCTTCCCTCCCCCCCATACTGATCGACAAAGCCATCCAATGGGCTCAGGAGAAGGCAGGTTTTGGCTTTGCCCAGGCTCAATCAAGAGGCGTCAGCGAGGCCCTTGCCTCCAAAGTTTCCATCCTGACTGGAGGACCGGGCACGGGAAAAACGACCATCCTTCGAGCACTCGTTTCAATCCTCAAGGCAAAAAAGACAAAGATACTTTTGGCCGCACCAACAGGCCGAGCCGCACGTAGAATGGCCGAAAGCTCTTCGCATTTCGCCCAAACCGTTCATCGTTTGCTGAAGTTCGACCCCTCGCACGGAGGGTTCACGGTGAATGACCGCAACCCGCTGACCTGCGACTTCCTCATCATGGACGAGGCAAGCATGCTGGACGTACGCTTGGCTGCGGCACTCGTGCGGGCAATCCCACCCCAGGCGCACCTTCTCCTTGTCGGAGATGCCGATCAACTCCCATCCGTGGGCTCGGGCAACGTCCTCAAGGATCTGATTGACTCAACCTTGTTTTCGGTGACGAGACTGGAAGTGACCTTTCGCCAAGCCGAAACAAGCGGAATCGTAGGCTTGGCTCACGGTATTCTTGCAGGCAAAGGTTCCCCTCCTCCCCCCATTGATTCGCCCGATGAAATCGACCCGCTTCACGACGTCCATTTCGTCCGGGCACTGACGCCGGAAGCATGCGTGAGAGCCGTGACCACTCTTTGTCACCGGACCCTCCCGGGGAAATTCGGCATCGATCCCAAAAGAGACCTTCAAGTCCTTGCCCCGCTCCACCGTGGCGTTGGCGGAATAGGAAACCTCAACGACCAAATCAGAGACACGCTCAACCCCAATGGAGCTACCCACGTCATGGGCCACAGTCTTTTTCGAGAAGGAGACAAAGTCATTCAGACAAGAAACAATTACGACAAGGACGTATTCAATGGCGACATGGGCGTGATCGACTCCGTCGATTCAATGAACGGCAAAGTGGAGATTCTTTTCGATGACCGCAGGGTCGTTTACGAAAGAATGGAAGTGACGGACCTCCAACCTGCCTACGCTATCTCCATACACAAGAGCCAGGGCAGCGAGTACCCCGTCGTCGTCTTCCCAATCCTCAAGCAGCACTTCATGATGCTCCAAAGGAATCTCGTCTACACAGGGCTTACCAGAGCCAAGAACAAGGTTGTATTCGTTGGGGACCCGGCAGCCTATGCGATGGCGATCAAAAACCACAAGACTTTGGTAAGAAAAACCGACCTGATAAGAAAACTCCTTCTGTCGCAGTGACGGAAAGATCCTGACACCCGTTCCCCACGGGATTCCAATCACCGGGCACGGCTAATCAAAGACGAGAAAAACGCAAGCCGTCAGCATCAGATAGGCAGGGAGAGCCTTGACCAAAGAATCCCTCTTCATCTTCAAGTGCATCCAAACCGCGGCCAACATAAAAAGAGTCAAGACAAGAGCCGTCGGCTTGACCAACGGATCGAAATACAGACCGGCCAACAAGAAAAGGGAAAGCAATACCTTGCTGAAACCAACTGCCCAAAAAGACCATTCCGGCAAACCATAAACAGAAAATTCCTCTTTTAAATTTTTCGCCTTCCCCCCACGGAACGAGGTCGGTCGACCAAAACGGAGGAGCCAAACACAGAGCAAGGTTATCGAGACCAATGCCTGAAGGATCTTTGGCGACCACTCGATCATAAAGACAAAGCAACCGGGATATTTCTAATTGTCCAAATCGCAACGCCCGGAGTTGCCGGGCATGCCCGAACACGGGGGAAACTCGGATGAAATCGAAACAACCTCGTAGCAAGTTGCAGAAAAGACCGACAGAAATTTTGTCTATTGGCGCGATCCACAGAAAGGAGGCCGAACTGAGCTCTCCAATTCGGAAAAACGGACGAGGATTTCAGACTCCTTCGAGCAGTCTTGGCAAATGAATTCGTAAATCGGCATGAACTCAATAACTGGTAACCAAGAGCCAAAAGCTGTAGCCCATCGACCAACCGGCATAGATTGCACCCATTGCGAAAAGGGCTCCAAAAGCCCAAATGACCATGTTCTCAGTCTGTTTGCTTTCGAGAAACTTCGGTTGTTTTTCCATCGAACCGACCATGACGATCGCGTAAACGACTATGGCGAAAATAGGCATGGTAACCATAAACCAATCGAATTCAGTGCTCATGTTTTGCATTGTGTGAAAGCTTACTCTCAAGTCAAGACAAGTGGTCGAAATTCTTCCACTGTACTTGATCATTTTGAATCAAACGGCCCATTCGGATTGTCATTCATCTCAATTGAATCAAAGCTATGCCTCCAATGAACCTAATGACACAACTTATTCGA
>JAYOII010000193.1:0-791 GCA_038118685.1 Opitutia bacterium | reverse complement strand
TCCCCATTTGTATATGGATATCCGCTTTCATGCATTTGGAATCATCAGCCAAACCGGCCGCCAAAAATCAGAAACCGGCCCTTGAGAGCTCCTCCGTGGAGAAAATCCGCCATGTCGTGTGCTTCAAGTTCAAGGAAGACGCCGAGCCCGCCAGGATTAAAAAAGTCGAGAGAGAATTCGCCGCCTTGAAAGGAAAGATTTCCGGAATCCGTTCGCTCGAGTGGGGTAAAAACAACAGCCCCGAAGGGCTCAACAAAGGATTCACCCACTGCTTCATCGTAACCTTCGACAACGAACAATCTCGAACCAAATACCTTCCTCACCCCGATCACAAAGCTTTCGTTGCCATACTCAAACCCATTCTCGACGACGTGTTTGTGATCGACTTCAACCCTTGATTCACTTGCCTCCGCTTTTCGTAAAGAACCTCCAATCCAAGCTAGCCCTAGATTCTTCCATGAAACCCATATCCTTTCTTCCTTTCTTTCTTCTCTTTCTTTCCGGCATCACGTTCGCCGAACTTCGAACCCCATCGATCATCGGCGAAAACATGGTTCTGCAACAGAAACACAAGAACCCCATCTGGGGCTGGGCCGAGGCCGGCGAAGACATCACCGTCTCCATTGCCGGGCAATCCCACATGGCAAAGGCAGACCAGAAAGGATACTGGAAAGTAACCCTCGATCCGATGATTGCCTCCGCCAAACCCAAGACCTTGTCGGTCAAAGGCAAATCGTCCTCACTAAGCTACTCCAACGTTTTGATCGGTGAAGTTTGGTTATGCTCAGGAC
>JAYOII010000192.1:0-6058 GCA_038118685.1 Opitutia bacterium | reverse complement strand
TCCATTGACGGCCCCGAGCCTTTCGTGCAAACAAACGTGCTCGGAACGCTCCGTTTGCTCGAGGCATCGAGGAAGTTTCACGCCGGCCTCGCTCCGGCTAAAGGCGAAGCATTCCGTTTCCTGCACGTTTCCACGGACGAGGTCTATGGAAGCTTGGGGCTTGAGGATCCAGCGTTTTGCGAGACGACGCCTTTTGCTCCGAATAGTCCTTATTCGGCCTCCAAGGCAGGGGCCGATCATTTGGTTCGGTCTTATTTTCATACCTATGGCTTTCCCGTTCTGACTACGAACTGCTCGAACAATTACGGCCCGTTCCAATTCCCCGAGAAGCTCATCCCTTTGATGATTCTCAATGCTTGCGAAGGGAAAAGCCTCCCCATTTACGGGGATGGCGCAAATATCCGTGATTGGTTGCACGTGGAAGATCATTGTTCCGGGATTTGGTCCGTACTCAAAAAGGGTACCTTGGGGGAGACTTATTGCATTGGGGGCAATTCCGAAAAGACGAACCTTGAAATCGTGGATACGATTTGCTCATTGCTCGACGAAAGGCATCCTGGGAACGCTCCGCACGATCAATTGAAGACTTTTGTTCAGGACCGTCCCGGTCACGATCGCAGGTACGCCATCGACTGCTCCAAGATCAAGCGGGAGCTTGGATGGTCTCCAAGCTACACTTTTGACGAGGGGATAGCCCAAACGGTGGATTGGTATTTGGAAAACCCCACTTGGTGCGAAAACATAACGACCGGGAACTATCAACGGGAAAGGTTGGGCATATCATGAGCGAGCGAAAGGGAATCGTTTTGGCCGGGGGGTCGGGAACCCGGCTTTATCCCCTGACGATGGCCGTGAGCAAGCAACTCATGCCCATTTACGACAAACCCATGATCTATTACCCGATTTCCGTTCTGATGTTAACGGGAATCAAGGAAATCCTGATTATATCAACCCCTCGTGACTTGCCGGCCTTCCGAGAACTTCTCGGAGACGGATCGCGTTTCGGGGTTTGTTTCGAGTATGCCGAGCAACCAAGTCCCGACGGATTGGCTCAGGCCCTGACGATTGGAGAAGACTTCCTGAATGGCGCTCCTTCAGTCCTCATTTTGGGGGATAACGTCTTTTACGGTCATGAACTCGAAAGAATCCTTGCGGATGCCGATGCAAAACGTGAAGGCGCTACGATTTTCGGCTACCACGTCTCCGATCCTTCCAGTTACGGGGTGGTTGATTTCGACGACGAAGGGCGAGCCCTTTCCCTGGAGGAAAAACCTTCGAAACCGCGTTCCAATTATGCCGTACCCGGCCTGTATTTTTATGATGAGAAAGCTTCCTCTCTTGCCCGTGAACTCGAGCCCTCCGATCGCGGAGAATTGGAAATCACCGACCTGAACAGAACTTACCTTGAAGCGGGCAGGCTTTCGGTCGAGGTATTGGGGCGCGGAACCGCTTGGTTGGACACGGGCAGTCACGGAAACTTGGCTTCGGCTACCGATTTCATCAAGATCATCGAGCGTCGGCAAGGGCTGAAGATCGCCTGTCTGGAAGAAATTGCCTTCTCCAAGGGTTGGCTCGACTCCACCGGTCTGAAGTCTGCAATCGATGCCCATGGGTCGTCTTCTTACGGAGAGTACCTGCGATCTCTTCTGGAACGAGAGAAATTGCATTAACGCATCAACGTATCATGATGCGTTGATGAATAAACTTGATATCCGTTCCTTCATCTGATGAAATGTGGGGATGTCAAAATCATTCATTTTTTCTTCAGAGTCGGTAGGGGAGGGGCACCCCGACAAAGTATCCGATACGATTTCGGACAACGTGTTGGACGCCTGCCTTGAGCAAGATCCCCAAAGCCGTGTCGCGTGCGAAACACTCGTCAAGAGCAATTGCGTGACGATTGCCGGCGAGATTACGACAGCCGCAAAGTTCGATTACGAAAAGATTGTCCGGGAAGCAATCCGGGAGATCGGTTACGTCAATGACGACGATGTTTTTCATGCCGATCATGTTTTTGTGACCAATCAGTTGACCGCCCAGTCGCGGGATATCGGTCAAGGAGTTGATGCCGCTTCGGCGGAAGGCAAGGAAACCGACGAGCAAGGGGCGGGCGATCAGGGCATAATGTTCGGGTATGCTTGTAACGAGACCGAAGAACTCATGCCCGCTCCGATTATGTTTGCCCACCGCATCCTTCGCAAAATGGCTGAGATCCGCAAGGCTGGAGAACAAGCCAAGTGGTTGCGTCCCGACTGTAAATCACAAGTTGCCCTCAGGTACGAAGACGGGCGGATGGTCGGGATCGAAAACGTCGTGGTGTCCACCCAGCATGCCGCGGACGCTGACAACGACACGATTCGCAACTTTATCATTTCCGAAATCATCAAGCCCTCCCTTCCTTCCGAGCTCATCGATGATTCCACTCAATACCTGATCAACCCGACGGGACGGTTCGTGATTGGGGGACCGCAAGGTGATTCCGGCCTCACCGGGCGCAAAATCATCGTCGACACCTACGGTGGTTGGGGACGACACGGTGGAGGCGCCTTCTCCGGCAAGGACCCAAGCAAGGTTGACCGTTCTGCCGCTTACATGTGCCGCTGGGTTGCCAAGAACGTCGTCGCCGCCGGATTGGCTGGTCGCGTTGAAATTCAGGTCGCCTACGCAATCGGGTATCCTCACCCGACGAGTATTTCCGTCGATTGTTTCGGTACGGAAAAAGCGCCGGAAGAAAGAATCCAGGATGCCATCAAGCAGGTTTTCAACTTCAAGCCGGCGGAAATCGTTTCCCAACTCGACCTTCTTCGACCCATTTATCGGACCACGACCAATTACGGTCATTTCGGGAAAAGCGAACTTCCTTGGGAGCAGACCGACAAAGTCGAAGCCCTCCAGGGAGCGGTCGGTTAAGAAAATTCTAACTTCTTTCAATCCAAGAGAACGCTTGGTTCGTTTTATTTCAACATGACTACTATGACAGAAACCATCACCCCCACTTTAGATTATAAAGTTGCCGATATTTCTCTTGCGGAATTTGGCCGCAAGGAAATCTCCATCGCGGAGCACGAAATGCCCGGCCTCATGGCAACTCGTGAAAAATACGGTCCATCGAAACCCTTGGCGGGAGTCAAGATAATGGGCTCCTTGCACATGACGATCCAAACTGCCGTTTTGATCGAGACGCTTGTCGATCTGGGAGCCGACGTCCGTTGGTGTTCTTGTAACATTTTCTCCACGCAAGATCATGCCGCGGCCGCTATTGCCGCCGCCGGCATACCCGTTTTCGCTTGGAAGGGCGAAACTTTGGAGGAATACTGGGATTGCACTTTCAGCGCCCTTACTTGGCCCGACGGTTCCGGTCCGGATCAAATCGTTGACGATGGAGGTGACGCTACCCTGCTCATCCACAAAGGTCTGGAGTTGGAAGGCGGGAGCGACTGGGTCAACACCACCTCCGAAAGCCATGAGGAACAGGTAATCAAAGATCTGCTCAAGAAAATTCATTCCGACAAACCCGGTCATTGGGGGCCTGTTGCCGATGGTGTCGTCGGGGTTTCGGAAGAAACCACAACGGGTGTTCATCGCCTGATACAAATGGAAGAGGAAGGTAAGCTTCTCTTCCAAGCGATCAACGTCAACGATTCCGTCACGAAGTCCAAATTCGACAACGTTTACGGTTGCCGCCATTCCCTGGTCGACGGCATCAAGCGGGCTCTCGACGTATTGATCTCGGGCAAAGTCGCCATGGTTTGCGGATATGGCGACGTGGGCAAAGGATCTGCGGATTCCCTGGCGAACGAAATGGCTCGTGTCATGGTTTCCGAAATCGATCCGATCTGCGCCTTGCAGGCATGTATGTCGGGTTATCAAGTCACCACGGTCGAAGATGCCCTTGAAACGGCCGATATCTTTGTCACGACAACCGGTAACAAGGACATCATCACAGCCGAACACATCAGCAAAATGAAAGACCAGGCCATCGTTTGCAACATCGGTCACTTTGACAACGAAATCCAAGTGGCTGAATTGGAGGCGATGGAAGGAGTGACCAAAGAGGTCATCAAGGACGACAGCGTTCCGGGCGGTCCGGTCAGTCGTTTCACCTTCCCAGACGGTCGAAGCGTTTACTTGCTTGCCGAAGGGCGTTTGATCAACCTTGGTTGCGCGACCGGGCACCCGAGCTTCGTCATGTCCAACAGCTTTACGAATCAAACCATTGCTCAAATTGACATTCGCAAGAACCCCGACCGCAAGGTAGGCGTCTATCGATTGAGCAAGGAACTCGATGAGGAAGTCGCGCGTTTGCATCTCGACAAACTCGGAGCCAAATTGACTCAGTTGAGCGACGAACAAGCGGATTATATCGGCGTTCCCGTTGACGGTCCGTACAAGCCCGAGCACTACCGTTATTAGACCATTCGCGTTTTCGCAGCGTATTGGGGAAATCTTACCGGTCTCCCATTGACCTGCCTTTCGATTCGGAGTAGGCTTGGTGTCTTTGTAAGGTTATGTTTTACGACGACACAAAGGTTTACCTCAAGGCTGGGGACGGAGGTGATGGATGCATGAGTTTCCTCAGGCAGAAATACATGCCGGCCGGCGGCCCGAATGGTGGAAACGGGGGCAGAGGAGGTGACGTCATTCTGCAGGCAGATGAAAACGTATCCGATCTGAGGGCCTTTCATTTCAAAAAGCACTGGAAAGCGCGCAACGGGGAACCGGGGCGCGGCAGCGACCAAAATGGAAAAAAAGGTGATTTCTGTGTTCTCAAGTTGCCTCTCGGTACCGAAGTAAGAGTCGAGGGTGAAGAGGCGCCCTGCTGTGAACTTCTCGTGGATGGGGAAGAAGTTCTTCTTCTCGAAGGCGGAAAGGGAGGGCGAGGAAACGCAACCTTCAAATCTTCCGTCAACCAGACGCCCCGCCAAACGACCGAGGGAAAACCCGGGGGAGAGGGAAACTATGTCTTTACCTTAAAGACAATCGCCGACGTCGGGTTGGTAGGGTTCCCCAATGCGGGAAAATCGACTCTCCTCAACGTTCTTTCCAACGCCAGTCCGAAGGTTGATTCCTATCCCTTCACGACCTTGGTTCCTTCCGTTGGGGTGATCGATTATCCGAATGATTTTCGTACCGTCACGATGGCGGACGTTCCCGGTCTGATCGAGGGGGCGGCTGAGAATAGAGGACTTGGCCACCGATTTCTGCGACACGTCGAGCGTTGCCGACTGCTCTTGTTCCTGATCGACCTGGCGGCCACGGATGGCCGTGACCCGTGCGATGACTTCGAGCACCTCCGCAAGGAGCTTCGCGACTACGATCCCACGGTAGCCGAAAAACCATTCATGGTGGTTGGAAACAAAAGTGACGAAGACGTTGCAGGAGAAAACCTTGCCCGTTTCAAGAAGCGTTTTCCTGAGTGTGACCCCTTGTTTGTTTCTGCGGTCTTGGAGGAAGGTCTTGAAAGCGTCCGAAGTGAGATTCTGGCAAAGCTATCCTGAAAAAATGCCTGTTCCGAAAAGTTTTTTTTTAAGCTTGTTTTGCACAAACGCTTGTGCAAAAGAAAAGACATGGGAAAAACACCTCGAGAGGCAAATGAAATGAAGGCGCGGGTTAGGTGGAACGGAAATGCTGATCGATCTTCAAAACGGAAAGAAAAAAGTTCGTTCGCAAAAATTGCGGGCGACAAAGACCGGGCGAGGGCGGATCGGATTCTCGAGGATATTGAGGAATCCTGTCAGCGAATGGGGCGGTTGCTCAGGGTGTTCGATCGTATGGTTTGAGACGAAAAATGGTTCGGAAAGCCGTAGCATCTCTCGCCAAAATCGCCTCCCTGATGGGAAAAAAGGGGGGCAAGTCCGGGGTCGGTCAGGCGAAGAGGAGAGGAAACGCCACTTATTACCGAGATATGCAGAGAAAATCGGTCGCCGCCCGGCTCAAGAGAGCTCAGTCCAAAAGCAATTAGAATGGCTTTAACCAAGCTCTGTTTTCGACAATGAATTGCCATTGGCCGCGATAGCGCGACAGGCGTCCATAGCCGCCAATGGATTCTCCTTTCTTG
>JAYOII010000191.1:0-6073 GCA_038118685.1 Opitutia bacterium | reverse complement strand
AAGCAGGAAAGAAAAGGAAGGAGAAAGCGGGCTGGTTTGTTCATGGATTGGTTCCGTGAACTAGTAGGCGAGGGGAGGACCCTTGGCAAGGCTTGGTTGGATCGGTTGCCCCAAATTATTCCTTCCTTCCGCTCAAGGCCCGGTTGAGGGCGATGACGGCGTAGGCGGTGCAAAGCATGGGATCGTCTTCCTTCATGAGTCGGCCCTCAGGGTTCAGAAACGATCCGTCGGGAAGTTGATTGCCGGCGAGCAAATTGATGAGCGTTTTTCTCCAAGCACCCGGCGTATCGAGAGCGGAGTAGACCTCGGCCCGGACCATGAGGTGATAGTAGCGCATCGACTCGGCCCACGGGGCGGGATCGTCGAGGGGTATGCCGCCGGGCAATTCCCAATTCTCATGAGCCTTCAGCCATCGGGCGGCGGAAGTGATGCGGGGGTCGGACTTGTCGATCCCGAGGGCGAGCAGAGAAAGGATTCCGTCACAGGTTGCAGTGGCGTAACTCCGATAAAAGGCATGTCCGGTCTTTGGCTCGACTCCGGTTCGTCCTTTGTTGGCATAGGCGACGGTGGGCGAGGAGAAGAACCCGCCGTCATGGGGAGGTCGCCCGGTTTTTTCCCTGATGGAGCCAGGGATAAGGGGGGATCTTTTTTCCTGCGGGCTTTTTTGCAAAAGGTCGAGAAAGCGTTCGGCCCGCCATCGAACCTTCGGGTTGACCGGCTTCACTTGAGCCAGAGAGACGAGTACGCGTCGGGTGTGCGAAAGATCGACGAAACTCGAAAGGGTGGGGCGCCCTTCGATTCCGAAACCCCAACCTCCGTAAGCGGGAGAACTTGGCTTGAAACCATCCTCTTCGGAGAATTGTTGGGCTTCCAAGTAGCTTGTCATTTTCCCGATCCTTGCCCGGTCGTCTTCGTTGCCAAAGCGCAAAAAACTACGCAGGGCATAAGCGGTCGAATAGTTCGGGTAGTCGAGGAAGTCGGGATCGTCCCGCCCGAGAACCCCGTCGGGATCGCTTCGGATACGCATGAAACCGAGGGCTTTTCGGATCGCTTCTTCGTCGGGTTGCCGATTGCCGGTCAGGGACTCGGTCAAGGCAAAGAGGACGAACGGAGTGAGTGACTGACCGGACTTCAAAAGACCGTAGGTTTCGCTCCGCCACGCCC
The DNA here is from genome assembly GCA_038118685.1 of Opitutia bacterium. Lineage (GTDB taxonomy): Bacteria > Verrucomicrobiota > Verrucomicrobiia > Opitutales > Seribacteraceae > Seribacter. The sequence goes on along the minus strand of JAYOII010000191.1, from coordinate 4,909 downwards.
CGTCCGCGGATTGTTTGGCATGGAGATAGGCAGTCGCCTTGTTCAGGACCTGTTCCCCTAGGTGTTTTTCTTTTTCTCCGGGATTGCCCCGCCCACCCCATAGGGCGGGCGGGGACCCGAAGACAACCAACGCAACGAGGGTCCATGCAATGAACCTACCCTTCTTACTCATCATCACGTTGCGTCAGGCCTTCCTTCCGAAAGATCTATTGGTCGGTGGAAGCGACTTTTTCCTCCTTTTCCTTGGCTCGCGTGGAGGCCAGGGAGGCTTCGCGCAACATTTCGGCATCCTTGTACGTGTTGAGACACTGGATGACGGCCGAGGTACAGAAAACGGGGCTGGTGATACAGTGGTGGCCGGTCCAACTTCCGTTGCCGCTTTGAATTTTGCGCATCCGGCGGTGCATTTTTTCATCCCAGCTTTTCCAGGCTTCTCCCCCGGTGATGACCAAAGATTCGCTGGTCATGAGGTAGCTGAGGAATTCCTCGCCTCCGTTGTTCCCAAACCCCGTAAGCAGGGCGTTGTCGTTTTGCACGCGTTTTGCCTGTTGCTCGTTTTGGACAACGGATTGAGCAAGTTGCTTGGCCTTTTCCTCTCTTACTCCGATCTTGCGCAAGTTCTCGGCAGTCGGCTTCGCGGCTTGTGGAAGCTTGCCTTCCTTTTTGGCCTTGTCGAGCAGTTCGTTGGCTTCCCAAGTTTCCGATGCGGTCGCCCGTTGAGCTCCCGCGAAGGCATAAAGTTCGACTCCGGCAGCGGCATCCGCCTTCACCTTGCCTGAGTTTGGATCGAAGTTGCTTTTTTGGTTTTTGCGGGCCCGCTCGAGGGCATCCTGATCGACGTCTTTGCCGGCGGCCTGAGCAATCTCAAGGGCTTGTCCGGCGAGGGATGATTGCAATACGGGAGCCCAGCCTCCGCCTTTCCAAGTCCCGTCCTTTTGCTGAGAGGACTGGATCTTTGCAATGCACTTGTCAATGGCCTTGTCCACCCGCTTGCGGAGCTTGTCCTTCTTGGGGAATTCCTTGAGCACGCGGGCAAGAAAGCGGGCGGTGAGAGAGGTGTCGACGTAGGCCCCCATCTTTGCCTGGGGTTGGGTGCCGGTCAGGTTCGTGATGCGGGGTCCTTCGGCAGGGGCTTGCTCGACGACTTGAACGAGAGCCTCGGTGGCCCGACGAACGACCTCCTTGTACTTGCCCTTTTTGGGGGTGTGTCCCGAACGTAGAAAAGCCATCGCGGCAAAGGAGGTGGTGGCGGGATCGCCTTTTACGGCATGGGGGTCACGAACGTTCTGTCTTGAACTTGAGCCGGCTCCCCAGGTGCCGTCGTCGTGCTGAGCCTGAGCGAGCCAATCGAGGGCATTGTTTACGAATTCAGGAATTGTTTCGGCCTTGTATTCGTAGTCGTCCTCGATCTTGTCGATGGCATGAGTTCCGCCTTGTTGCTGGGCGCTGATCGAGCGAACCCGGTCTCCGAAGGCGGGGCTTTTCTTCAGCAAGTCGATTCGAACCGACTTCTTCTTGCCTTCGGATTTGGCGATGACCGGGGGAGCGCTTTCGATTGCTATGTCCGTATTTTGATCAATTTGAGCCTGAGGGAGGGATAGGCTTTTGCCTGAGGTCAGGCACGCGGTGGAGCCTAGGGCGAGGCAGGCGAGGATGGTTTTGGTTTTCATTTTTTCTCCTTGGGTTTCGTGGAATGATTTTGAGTTTCAGTTCAAAGACGCCCGAGATGGGATCTTCTTAGAAATTCAATTATTCCAAAAACCGGAGAAAAAGTTGTTCGAGGCAGGTAAAAACTTCGTCAAGAAAACGTCATGAACGTTTCTTGACGATTGGTTTTCGAATCATAGGTCGAGCGAACGCCCCGACCGACGCCCGATGCCCTCACCAGTCAATTTGGGGGCGCGAACTTGATCCGACGGACGAAGATGGGTGGTTTTAGAAACCGGCGTCGTCCACCCCGTCGTCGTATTCGTCGTAAGTATCGAAAGAAGAACTGTCGGGGTCGGTTTGCGGGGGAGCAACGGGATCCCCGCCCGAACCACCTTCGGTTTCCATCTTGTAGGCGGCGATGGAGGTGAACCATTTGGTCACTCCGTCGCGACCTGTCCATTCGCGGCCATTGACCCGGGCTTCGATGGTGACCCGGTCGCCCTTTTTGAGCCCTTGGCTTTTATCGATGTTGTCCTTGGTGAATTCCACGGCGATGGGGTTGTCCCATCTTCCGTCGCCGGTTTCCACAACGACCTCCTGCTTTCTGAATCCGTTGGCCCCGTATTCGCGAACTTCGTCCACGAACTTGACTTCTCCTTTGATGGTTACTTCGTTCATTGTTGTTTTCTAGCTAAGATGAATGGTTGTAACCGCTTGCATTCCCGGTTTGGGGAAGCCGAAAAGAGCAGCGGCAGTTTCGTTTGCTAACGAAGCATTTCGTTCTTGGCGAATGAAAAGAGAAAGGAAGGGGCAAATACCTTCAACGGAACTTCAGAAGAGGGTGGGTGGGCGTCCAATCCTTCCTTTTGGAAACCCTGATTTTTCGAATTATCGGTTGAAGACCCTTCGAAGCCTTCTACTTTGCGAGGGAAAACTCGATCAGCGTGAACTTGCGGATGTTGCCCACGTTGACCGTTAGCTGTCCATTCGTTACGGTAGCTGGTTGGGTGAGCTCTTCGCGCCGATTCAAGTCACTTCCGTTGTCTCGACTGATGTCCTTGGTCACGATGCGGGCCTGGTAGTTTTGTCCGTCCTTGAAACCTTCTCCCCGAAAGTCCTTGGACGAGAATTCATTGTTGTAGTATTTACCGTTTTGAATGCTGGAGGGGATGCTAACCTTGGCAAAGGAAGTTCCGCTTGCGCCGCCTGCGTACAGGAGCACGATGAAACTCTTTTTCGTCCGGTTGTAGGAGGAAAGCTTGTACTGTTCGTTGCCCGTAAAACCGGGCCCAAGAACCGTGAGGTCGTTGCCATCTTCTCCGGTAATGGCATGCCTGATGACTTCGTCCGAGCCACCGGCAAGTTGGCTGTACCACTTCCAAACGTAATAATGCAAATGATTGGGGTCGCCTGGGTTGACGTAATTTTTTTCCGTAAACCGGCGTCCGCTTGGCTCGACTTCAACGGGCTGGAAGTTCTCGTCCGTGCTGCCCCGCAGGCCTATTTTGCGGGTGACGACGTCGGGGCCTCCGTCGTTGGACGGGACGACCCACCCGGGTTGCAGTTTCTTGATCCTGCCGTTGTAATCGACACGCTTGACGAGCCCCATCGACCAACTGCTCGAATTGTCGCACCAAGGCATGTTGATAGTGTTGAGCCCGCGCTCGAGCATCTTTCCGAATATCGTGACCGTCTTGTCGAAGGCATCGCGCTCATCCTTTTTGCCGTCCCCGTTCACGTCGGTGTTGGTCCCCGCCCCGTCCCATACGATCCAGGATTCCGAGGAGAGGATCTTCTTCGAGCGGTAGTTGGCGGCGTCCAATTTTCCGCGGGCCAAATCATACTGAGTCCAAACGTTGGGGATGATCAAGCCGTCCATCATGCCGTAGCCATTGAAGTGGTCGGAAACGTTTTGGTTCAAGGCGTCGACGACGTCCATGACTTCCTTGTTGGCAATCAGGCGGTCGTAATAATCGGAGACCGCAACGGCCCCCTTGCCTTTCAACCCCTTGAGCGACCCGCATGTTTCGCAAGGGGAGGTTCCCGACGTGGAAACGAGGACGGGTGTTTTCGGAGCGGCATCGTAGACCTTCCGTATGGCCCGTCCGCCTTTGACGAAAATCTCGTCCATCACGAAATTGATGTCCGCCCCGTTGATCATCCCCTGGAGGTTCACTTCGTGGTAGAGTTGGTAGGCTCCGACACGCCCCTTGAAATGCTTGGCCAACCGGGTTGCGAATTCCGCGTATTTGCCGGCCTTTGGACGGTGTCCTCCACCTTGTCCCGATTCGGATGCCCAAGGCGGGCAGTGCCAAGTCACGAGTTCGGTATGGATTCCTCTTTCGACACACAAGTTGACCGCTTGATCAATGTCCTTCAAATATCCGGACAGGTGGTTTTTGTAATCGGTGTTTTTCTCGGTGGGTTCGGCTGCCCGCCAACTTACCCAAAACTGGGCGTAACTGCTGTGCTCTTTGATCAGCGGACGGTTGGCATCGTACTCGTTGCATTTCTTCAAGTTGAAAGGTTGCCAACGCACCCCGACGTGCAAATGATCGGTCGTCCATTCGTAGCCCTGTTGGGTTGCTCCCAATTGGCTCGAGGCGAGGTGAGCAAGGCATGAAAGAAAAAAGCAGACTAGGCTGAAGCGTATGGACATTTGTGTTCCGAATGATGAGTGGTGAGAGAGTTTTCTGCGATAACGATTGTGTTGGAAAAGGAGAACACAGACGCTGTACTCTTTTTTGTCAGATTATGGTTTTTTTGTCATTTCTAAAATCGGTGAAAGTCCCGATGAGCTTTGCCTAATCATCTGAAGTCAGGGTTAGGATAATGGGGATGGTTGGAAAAACCTTGATTGGTTTGCCTTGAGTTCAAATTACCCAAAGATCTTGCTTTTTTTTGTTTTTGTATGCATTGATCAGCAAATTTTATAAACTTATTATCTTACTATGAATATCGATTTAGCAAAAGCCACGGCACAAGCCAATTCCCTGAAAGAAATCTCAGACTTCGAAAAAGCAAAATCTATCATTAAAGATTTCTCGGAAACAACATTCTATTATGATGAGGAAGATGCCAAACCATCTGCTGATCTTGTGGATAATGAAGATTATAAACAACTCATGGCTTACCTTATGGATGCCCACAATGTTATGTCTGCGGTTACGATCGCCAATTTCTCAGATGAGAAAGGGGAAAAGGTTGAATATTTTCTGGAAAATATCGATGAGTCCGAAACAGATCTAACAACCTATCT
>JAYOII010000190.1:0-6107 GCA_038118685.1 Opitutia bacterium | reverse complement strand
GTGAGAAACATGGCAGCAAGCTTACGCTTTCCTTTCGGGTAGTCGGCTCAAAGAACCTCGATTCTCCTCAAATGAAGGAGGTCCTGACCGAAGCCGAGAACCTCAATGCATCCAAGCTTACTTTCGAAGCCTACGAGAAGAACGCTCCTTCGAGCAACGAGACCCTCAAGGCCATCAAGTGGACCTTGCTCGGTTTCGGAGACTTGGTAGGAGGACTGGGTTTGCTTATCGCCATGGCGGCGATCATCGGGACATGCATGATGCTCAGCGGAGCGGCAGACCGGGTGGTGCGCTCGCTGATGAATACCTTTGGAGAAAAACGGGCCGGACTGGTCTTGCTCCTGAGTGGTTTCTTTCTCTCGATCCCCGTCTTTTTCGACACGGTCTTTTTTCTTTTGATCCCCCTGGCTCGCGCTCTTGCTCTGAGAACAGGCAAACATTATACCTTTTACGTCATGGCGATGGCGGGAGCGGGAGCCATCACACACTCCTTGGTTCCCCCTACGCCCGGTCCTCTTTTCATTGCCAAGGAATTGGATATCGAGCTTGGCTTTGCCATGATGTTCGGCCTGGTCGCCAGTATCCTGCCCGCCTATCTGGTTTTGAAAATGGCCTCTTGGTTTGACCGCAAGTACAACCTGCCCATGCGGGAAGCCTCCGGTGCATCGAACGAGCAATTGAAGCAAATCGTCGAGAAAAAAGACGAGGAACTTCCCGGTATCCTGCTCTCCTCGCTTCCCATTGCTCTTCCCGTCCTTCTTATCTCTCTGGTTTCGATTCTCGGTTTCTGTAAAAAACTGTCCTCGGATGAGGGCTATCTGAATTCGGAAAGTTTCGCGGGCATTTTTCCTTACCTCGAATTTCTCGGCAATTCCAACGTGGCCATGACTTTGGCCGCCGGTTTTGCCATTCTCGGGCTCCTTCGCCAAATGGCGGCCAAACAGGAAAAGGATTTGGCATCCAAGCTCGGAAAAACCTTACAGGATCCTTTGTCCACGGCCGGCGTGATTCTTCTCATTACCGGAGCGGGAGGAGCCTTCGGGGCCATGATTCGAATGTCCGGAGTAGGGGAGTCGGTCGGTTCGATCGCCGAGGAATTCGATATCTCTTACGTTTTGCTGGCCTGGGCCGTGACCGCCTTCATCCGAATCGCTCAAGGCTCGGCTACCGTGTCCATGATCACCGGTGTCGGGCTCATGGCCGCCGTAATCGGCGACGGGGATGCCTTGGGTTACCACAAGGCCTACGTCTTCCTTGCCATCGGATTCGGCTCGATCACCCTTTCCTGGATGAACGACAGTGGATTTTGGGTCGTTCAGCGCCTCAGTGGTTTCACCGAAAAGGAAACCCTCAAGACTTGGTCCGTTCTGCTGACTGCCATCTCTCTGCTCGGGCTCTTCCTTTGCCTGCTCGGCTCGGCCCTTTTGCCTCTTGTTTAATCAAAACCCTTCACCCCTTATGACTATGAACAGACGCGACTTCGTATCCACCACCGCCACCGGTCTGGCCTGCGCCGGACTCGCCCCGCTTGGCGTTGATGCCAAGCAAGGTTCCTTTCGTGGAAAAATTCTCAAATCCGTCAAATTCGGAGGCAGGCCCAATATTGACCGCTTGAAAAAGCTCAAGGACCTCGGATTCGACGGAGTCGAGGGCTCAGGCCCGGGTATGCAGATCGACGGTCTCAAGAAAGCCCTCGACGAGGTCGGGCTTCCCATGCACGGTGTGGTCTACAACAAGCACTGGAAGGTCCGCTTGTCCTCACCCAAGGAGGAAACCCGCGAAGCCAGCCGCAAAGGGCTGGAAGACGCCATGCGCGAATCCAAGGCAGTCGGTGGAACTTCCGTTTTGCTCGTTCCCGGCAAAGTCGGGGGCAAAGACGAGACCCACGAGCACGTCTGGTCCCGCTCGATCGAGCAAATCCGCAAATGCATCCCTTTGTGCCAGAAACTCAAGATTCACATCCTGATCGAGACGGTATGGAACGGCTTTTGCCTCAAACCAGAGCAATTCAGGGACTATATTGATGAAATCGACAGCCCGTGGGTGCAAGCCTACTACGATATCGGGAACATGCAGAAATTCGCTCCCAGTCACGAATGGATACGTATCCTCGGCAAGCGTACCCTCAAGCTCGACGTCAAGGATTGGGGAGTCAAAACCGGTTTCTGTTCGCTGGGGAAAGGAGACGTCGAATGGGACAAAGTCCGAAACGAACTCGAGAAAATCGACTTCAAGGGCTGGGCTACGCGCGAAGGCGGCGACGGTGGCGATGACAAGACCGCCAAGTTAATGAACGAACTCCTCGGCCTTTAGTCGTCTTTTTTCAAGGAAATCTCAGAGCGCATTTGCTTCCAACGCTCCAAGCGCTCGGCAACTGCCGCCTCCGCCCCCGCGCTCTTCGGCAAGTAGAGATCGAGCGGATCCTTCAGGTATTGCTGCCCGGAAACGTTCTCGGGGAACTCATGGCTGTATAAGTAGGACTCCTCGTCCTCGCTCCGGGGTTTCTTGTTCCTGCCGTGCCTGTCCCGAATGCTCGAAGGAACCGGTTGGACCGGTTTCTCGCTCAACGCCCGCTTGGCCCGTCCGATCGCCAAGGTCGCGCTGTTGCTCTTCGGGCAGGTGGCGAGAAAGATCACCACGTGGGCCAAGTTGAGCTCACATTCGGGCAAGCCGATCGTCTCGCACGCCCGGAAAGCCGCATCCGCCATCAGCAACGCTCTAGAATCAGCCATCCCCACGTCTTCCGATGCGAAAATCACCAATCTTCTCGCGATGAAGCGCGGATCCTCTCCGCCCGCCAACATTTTCGCCAGCCAGTACAAAGCCGCATCCGGGTCGTTTCCCCGCATGCTCTTGATAAACGCCGAAGCGGTATCGTAATGTTCGTCTTCGTCCCGGTCGTAGCGGATGCTTCGTTCCCGGCAAAACCCCGCCACCTCGTCCTCCGTTACCGTCGAACCCTCCGGCAAAGCCTCCACGATCGTCTCGATAAAATTATACGCCCGGCGCAAATCCCCTTCGGCCAGCAAGGCGATCCGTTCGAGAACTTTCTTGTCCGCCTTGCAGGAACGCGTTCCCAGTCCTCTCTCCTCATCCTTCAGCGCATGGCTCAATGCCTTTTCGATTTCGTCGGTGGGCAAAGGCTCTAGTGCGAACAATTGCGATCGGCTCAGGAGCGGGTCGATGACGTAGTAGCGAGGGTTGTGGGTGGTCGCCCCGATCAGACGGGCCTCGCCCGATTCCACGTCCGGAAGGAGCAAGTCCTGCTGAGCCTTGTTGAAACGATGGATTTCATCCACGAAAAGATAGCAATTTTCCGCCCCATGGTAGCGGACCATTTTTAACGCATCGCGCAAGTCCGCCACATTGGAAGTCACCGCATTCACTTTCACCAACTTGCATCCTCCCTCGGCGGCGATCACCGAGGCCAAAGTCGTCTTCCCGGAACCCGGTGGTCCGGCCAGGATCAAGTTGCCCACCCGGTTTTCCCTGATCAGAGACGGGAGCAGGCAACCCTCGCCCAAGACATGCTCCTGTCCGCGAACCTCATCCAGTGAGAGCGGACGCAACCTCTCGGCCAAAGGCCTGCGAGACTTGGGGCGTTTGCTTGGCCCCTCCAGTGAAAATTCCCGTTCCTCTTCCTCCATATGGCTGTGGTGTTCATCCAAGCGCGCCAGTCCCCCTTAGGCAAGCGCAGGTAATGATCAAAGGTTCGTTATCGTTTGAAAGGGATAATTTTCACTCCATCTTCAATTTTAAGTAGGTTTTGAGTTTTTGATGGGAAGGAACCTGACCATTCGAATTCTCACAGGTTGTTCTCGCTCACGCTTTGGAATTGCATACAGAGGGAGTACGGTTGACCCCGTTTCGACTTGATCGCATTCCACCCCCATGACTCTAGTCGGGGGATCGTTGGTTGATTCGACCGAGGGCGGAGATCGCGGCATCGCGAAGGGGACCGGGGGATTGGGCCAGTTTGAGAAGGGACGTCCGATCGTCGGGGTGTCCAAGATCGCCAAGTGCGGAGATGGCCCGCAGGCGCAGGTAGGTGGATGAAGAACGGTCGTATGCGAGTTCACGCAGGTAATGGGCGTGTTCGTCGAGCAAAAAATTACCCACGGTCTGAATGGCTTCGCCACGAAGGATTTCTGATGCGTCTGAGTTTTGCCCAAGAACGGTGCGCTTGACCCATGGCTCAAGGTGCCTGAGCGAGGGCCTGAGGAGCTGATCGGCAAAGGGGGCATCCTGCATGAGATTGAGCATGGTCAAACCGGTTCCGGGTATGGTGGAGCGTCCGAGTGCAGGTTCGGGGATTATGCGGATGATCCCGTCGATGGCTTTCCGGATGAGCTCGGGGTTTTGTTCGTGCGGAAGGTCGAGTCCTTCGGGGTTGGGGGTGATCCATTGAGCGAGGTGCTGGAGAGCGTAGTCGCGAGGGACTTCTGCCTGGTTGGGATCGAGCAGGATGGAGAGAAAGGTGGGGACTATGCGTTCGGGTGCGATGGCTTGCAATCGGATTTGCTCCATGATCTCGTTGAGCGTATACCACCATTCTTCGGTGCGGGCAACGCCCGGTCGGTCGGTCAGGTAAGCGTAGAGGGAGTCGACGTCCCCCTCGCTCAGGGTCCGGGCATCGAGTTGGCGTAGTTCGGCGACCAGTTGGTCCGGGTTGTTCCGTGGATCACCGAGGTGGGCGAAACGATTGGACAGGGGTTTGTGGTCGGGTGCCTGTCCGTGGGGCTTCGTTTCATCGGGCTGTGCGTTCGTTCGTTCGGCGAGCTCGATGGATTCTGCGGGATCGGGAATGATGGACCGCGATAGCAGAACCAAGGCGAGGGCGGCAAGGGTGTAGATGAGTGCGTTTTTCATGGTTTCGAACAAAGAATTCGCAGGTAGGTCGAGATGTTCGTTCAGCGATTGGCGATGAGACGTCCGTTTCGGTCAAAGATCCGGATTCTGTGGCAAAAGCCCCCGCGCATGCCATTGGGGATCAGGAAGGATACGGTGTTCACCCCGTTGACAAAATCATCGTAGAAGAGGGTTTTCTTCTGCGTGCCGTCCAGAAAGGTAACTCCGTGCCGGAAAATAATCATCTCGATTCGTCCGCCTTCGGGAAAGTGGTCAACTACGATCGGGTTGTCCATTACGTAGTGGGAGGAGAGTCCGTTCAGGCGAGAACTTGAACTAGGTCCATTCTGAGTCGCGTCGCTGATGGCGATGACATTGAGCTCTTTGACCCCAGCGACGGCTCCTTCCGCGGAGATTCTTGCGAGCAAACGGGCGGGGCCACGTTCGCCGGGGTAGGCTCTCAAGTGAAGATGATTCCCACGAACGAACCCGGGGTTTTCAAAACGGATCCCCGGGCCACTCTCGAAGAAGAGACTGGGGGAAACCTTGGAACGGTGAAAGCGGACGCACAGGGACTTGTTCTGCACGAAATCGAGAGTGTTGGGTGAAAAATTCGCCTTAAGGACCTCGACCTTGAGAAACGCTTCCTCCCCGGGGCGGGTCGCCCGGATGAGACGCTGTCCGGATTGCTCGAAGGTGAATATACGCTCGCCGTTCTGGACGAAGGCATGAACTTGCCCATCGGGAAGCTCAAGGGTTCCGTTGGCTTCCCCGGTTAGGATGACGGAGTCACCAAGTCGCACGAGCAGGGTGGTTCCAGCGAGTGCGAATGGATCGGTTCGAGCCCAGGCGATCGAGCCGGTATGAACGAGACTCTGTTCGAATTCGACCTCGTAGGGCGTACCCTCGACGGATGCATCGATTTCGAGGGGCAGATTGACATACCAATGGGTAGGGTCTCGACCAGGGGCGACCTTCTCGCCGTTCAAGGTGACGAAGCTGGAATCACGGGCTCTTCCCTCTAGAAAGGCGGGGGATACCCGAGAGCTCGCAGGAGGGGAGCAAAGCTGGTTCTGTTGCCTAAGCAGGTTGACGATCCAGTCGGGCTGTCCGTCCCCGTCCAGATCCCCTCCTTCGGGCCGGAGTACCCGAACCGAGTCCACGGAGAATGATTGACTGAGAAACATGTTGCGGATTCGTACCCGCAGTTGGTGCCGACCGGCCGGGATGTAGGGGGTGACGGCTCGAATGGAATGTTT
>JAYOII010000189.1:1335-6197 GCA_038118685.1 Opitutia bacterium | reverse complement strand
GCCATGAACAAGACGAACAGGAAAAGCAAACGCACGCGTTTGTTGAGCAACCTTCCCGCGATGTCACCGACGGTTTGCCCGTTGTTGCGCAAACTGACCACCAAGGCTCCGAAATCATGCACCGCCCCAATCAGGATCGAACCGAAGACCACCCAAAGCAGGGCCGGCACCCAACCCCACATGATGGCGATGGCCGGTCCCACGATCGGACCCGTCCCGGCAATCGAGGTAAAATGATGACCGAAGATAATGGATTTCTTGGTCGGCACGTAATCCACCCCGTCCTCCAGCTTGACCGACGGACAGACCGCCTTGGCCGAGAGGCCGAAAATCTTGCTCCCAAGCCATTTGCCGTAAGTGTGATAGGCCACGAGGAACCCCACGCCTGCCCCAAGTGCGATCAATAAAACTTCCATGGTTTCGGATTAGCTCAGAAACTCGCCCTTATGGCAAGCGAGGAGAGCTTGCGGAAACCGCTTTTTGACCAAAGAAACCATGAAATTAAATTATCTTTTTCGATTTATTTTAAACATTTATAGATCTTCTTTATGTGGTATTAATTATTTTAATAATACTATACATCACATTAAACCTTGAGAGTTATGTGCCCTTAATTCAGTAAAAAACAACTTTTTCTTGTATTTTTTCTCTCTTTTCCGCTAAGTCTCCTACGAACCCTATGCTCCTATTTACACACACGCGATTAGCTAACTCGCGCGCGAACATGTTCTCAGACCTAAGCCAGCCCTGCGTGGATCCCATGGAATCCGCTTCCATTGCCAACGAGAACGAATGGTCGGCATTCAAGCAACAATGAGAAAATTGAATTAGGATGATCATTTCGATACAAGGAAAGACTCAATCCAAAGGCAAGGCCGCGTCCTGTGCCCGGAACGGCTTCAAGGCCTTTTCCCTTTCCATGATGGCCATCAAGGCGATGAACAGCGTGACCGCCTCGCCCGGCCATCACACAGCCTACGTCAAGAACGACGGGGATCTCTGGACCACTGGCAAAAACTCCGACGGACAACTGGGCCTTTTCCACAGCTCCGACGTCGATACTCCCACCATCGTGTCGGTGGGCAACTTCGCGGTCTCGCTCGGTGGAGGAGGCGCGTCCCTCGGTGGAGGAGGCGGCGGGGTCTCTCTGGGTGGCTCCATTCATTTCGGAGTGGCCAAAGTCGCCATCGGCAACGGACACACCATCTATGTCCGCGAGCAAAACGGAACCCATTACGCTTTTTCAAGCGGACGCAACAATGCCGGCCAATTGGGTCTCGGGCATCAGTCCTCCCAAACGTGGATCTCTCACCTGCCCTTTTCCGAATCAGTCCGAGAGGTCGCGGCAGGATATGATTTCTCACTGTTCCTCACTCGAAGCGGAGCTCTTTACGGAACCGGAGCCAACGACGTCGGACAATTGGGGCTTGGGCACGACAACAACGTATCCAATCCCCAACTCATCAGGCAAGAGGGCGTCCGCCAAGTCGCCGCAGGGTTTTACCATTCGCTTTACGTCATGAAGGACGGCTCCCTTTGGAGCACGGGTCGAAACTTGTTCGGTCAGCTCGGATTAGGCGATCAGCTCGACCGCAACCGCAGCACCCTTGTTTTCCCCTCCGGCGTCCGTCAGGTGACTACCAGCAAAAGACACACTCTGATCGTCAAGACGGATGGTTCCCTCTGGGCAATGGGCAAGAACGACTTTGGCCAACTCGGAACAGGCGACACGAACGATTTTCTGGTGCCCACCTTGATCGAACCGGGTGGCGTAAAACAGGCCAGCGTGGGGTTGGACCACTCCCTTTACGTCAAGTGGGACGGGACGCTTTGGGGCATGGGCAACAACAACTACGGTGAACTCGGTCTAGGCAATCAATCCACTCAACTCACCCCCGTGCAAATCGATGGGAACGTCACCCAAGTCGCCGCTGGTTTCGACCACACCCATTACCTCAAAACCGACGGCACTCTTTGGGCCATGGGGGGAAACGGTTTCGGACCCCTCGGGACGGGAGACAAGCTGATGAAAACGGCCCCCGTTCAAGTCGACTCGAACGTCATGCGTCTGGCCGACGTTCCCGATCCGTGGCCGGGAGGAGAGAAAGTGACAGCACCGGATCGAGCGTCTCTTGAGCATTTTGGCCGATCCGTTGCCAAGTTCGGAACACTCATGGCCGTGGGAGCGCCATTGGCAGTCACTGACGGAATCGAAACAGGTGCCGTTTATCTTTACCGCACGCAGACAAATGCTCCCCCCTCTTTTCTCAGCAAAGTCACAGCACCGGACAAAGCATTTGGAAATCAATTTGGTTTTTCCGTATCCTTGTCTTCCGATTTACTTGTAGTCGGCTCGTACCTTTCGGACCCGAACGGATTATCAGATGCAGGATCCACGTACTTTTACCGCGTCGAATCCAATGGTACCGCTACGTTCCTAAGCAAACTGACGGCCAATGACCAATCGAGCGGTGATTATTTTGGAAGAACAGTTTCAACTTCAGGCAACCTAATTGGGATTGGCGCGCATTCCTCCGACTTGCCCGGAGCAATCAACGCGGGAGCGGTCTACCTCTATCGATGGGAATCCAATGACACGGCGACCTTCATAACAAAGGCAACTGCACCCGACGGAATGGCCAACGATGAGTTCGGTCGGGCCCTTTCCTTGTCTGGCAATCTTCTGGCCGTCGGAGCTTACGAGTCCGACCCAAACGGACTGTCTTCAGCCGGAGCTACCTACCTCTATCGACTTGAAAGCAATGGTACAGCCAATTTTCTGGCAAAAGCAACTGCTCCCGACAAAGCCGTTTCCGATCAGTTCGGATTCTCGGTTTCCCTGTTCGGCGACATTCTCCTCGTTGGTTCCAACAAGGCGGATCCCAACGGCACCACAGATGCAGGCGCCGCCTATTTACACCGATTGGAATCAAATGACACTTTGACCTTTCTTTCCAAAATCTCAGCTCCCGAACGTGATGCATTTGGTTATTTTGGCAGCAAGGTTTCCCAATCTGAAAATCTTTTAGTCGTTGCGGCTTCTTGGGCGGATGCGGAAGACATCTCCAATTCGGGAGCTATTTATGCCTATCAATTGGAATCCAATGGATCGGCCTCGTTCCTATCCAAAATCACTGCACCCGACAAGGCGGCTGACGATAAGTTTGGCAACGATGTTTTCCTATCCGAAAACACACTTTTGGTTGGATCTTCTTTAGCCGACCCAAAGGGACTCTATTCCGCCGGAGCCGCCTACCTATTCGACCTGTCCACCCTGCCCCGGAGCTTACCGGGCGACCGGGACGGGGATGGATTCTCCGATGCCTTGGAGGCCAACGCCACCACCAACCCCGATTCAAACCTGAGTTTCCCAAGCCTTGATTATGGTCTTTTGGCCCGCTACCCCTTGGGAGGAACGACCGTTGTTCATCCCGGGAAGATTGAACCCGACACCTTCCCGGGCAAGGAATTGGGCATTCACTTCGATGCTTCCGCTATTCAAGGTCTGAGCAACTTGGCAAACGTCACGGTTTGGCAGGACCTTTCCGGAAATGACCGCCACATGAGCAACGTTCCCTCGCCCCCCCGTTGGATTGCCTCCGAACCCACCTTGAACAACAAGCCGGTAGTCGATTTCAACGAGTCGGAAGACCGCATGTGGACCTCATACAATTTTCGAGCAACCGATCAGGTTGCAAAATGGAGAGACGAAGGTTGGACCGCCATCGCGGTGGCCCGTTATACGGCGGGGCCAGATGGTGACAGCGAGCGACTCATATCTTCCAATGGAGGAAACTGGTTCATGGGTTTGCAGGGACAACATGTCAACCGACACTTTTTCGAAGGCTGGGTGGATCCGGGAAGTAATCACGACAACAACTGGCATTTGTTCTGCGTCGTACACCAAGGAAATTCAATCAACGCCGACCCTCAATCCTGGACCTATGATTTGGGCACGCCCCGAGTCTCCGCAAGCGCCGCTTCCGACAATGATTGGCACATGCCGCAACGACTCGAGTTCGGAGCATACAACAACAACAGTGAAAACTCCATGGGGCAGATCGCCGAATTCCTCATGTATCATGGCATGCTCACGGACGAGCAAAGACAAAAAATCGAAAGCCACCTGGCTTTCAAGTATGGTCTGACTCTCGATGCCAATCACCCGTTCGGTTCGACGGTGGATGCACTCGACAAAACGGTGGAGGTCCCGACCGACCTGTCCGGCAACGAACGAAACGGAACTGCCCACAACACCATCCTTCGCCCCGACCGCTACGGTCAGCCAGGCAAGGCCTTCGGGTTCTCCGACCAGAACCAAACCATCCTTCTGCCCGAACTGCCCGCGGGTGACCACGGCTTCACCGTCATGGGTTGGGCCCGCTCCGACTCCAACGGCGGGGAAATCTTCTCGCTCGGCGACGAGAGCCGAAGCGGTCTCTTCCTTCACCTCGAGGCCAACGGATCGATCTCCTGGGGAACGGGGCACCCCACCCTGCGGGCCTACGCCAACGCGCCCTCGAACACCTGGTACCACCTCGCCGCCACCTACCAACCCAACACCCATGCAGCCCGCATCTACCTCAACGGCGTCCTCGCGGGAAGCGCCACGCTGCTCGGAGGCTTCGAACCCACTCTTTACGCCAAACAGGCCATCCCGTTGGGATCACTCGACCTCTCGGGGGGCATGCCCCCCGGCGTGAGCCATGCGGTCCGCTCGCAGTCCGCGTTCGTCGCCTCCTCCGGCGGAACCGTTCGTTTTCGAGTCAACTCCGGGACATCGGGAGACATCTACCGGGTGTGGATGGGCAACCTTTGCCTCTTCAGCGCCGGCAACGCTTTTACCGGCCCTGATCACACTC
>JAYOII010000189.1:0-1325 GCA_038118685.1 Opitutia bacterium | reverse complement strand
TCAGAACTACGACTCCCCCGGATTTTCCTTCCCCGGCAACGGATGGAGAACCTCGGGGAGCGCCGCAAATGGAGACGACGACCAGATTGAAATCACCTTCGCCCCCGGCCAACCGACTACCTACAAAATCACGCCCGGAACCAGCAACGATGATGGAACGGGCAATTCAGCCTACAACTCTTATGACCCTGTCTCCGGGTTATATGACAACGTCCTAACCAATGACCTCCCCTCCGGAGCAGCCGATCAAAACCTCACCCTCCAAGTCGAGACGACGAGCATAGGGATCATTTACGGCAAGGGAACTTCAGCCAACAACGACGCAGACAATTCCGGAACGCCAGGCCCCAGTTTCACCCCCATGACCTTTCCGCGAATCGGTTCCGGCTTCAACGGCAGCCTCGACGATTTCCGACTCTACTCGCGTTCGCTCCTACCCGCAGAAATCATGCAGATCAAGAATAGCGAGTCCGCTCCAACGCAGTTGCGAGTTAAAGCAATCGACTTAATGAACGACGCTTCCTTCACTACCGGAGCACAAGATGGTTTTGACTCAGGAGGATTACCTTATTGGGATATTACGAAAAACCTGAAGGCCAACTCAGGCAAATTGGTGATTGATCATCTTCCGTTTTCGGCTTGGGATCGGGTGATTGTATTTCAAAATAACCCTGCTAGTCCAATCTTTGATACCGGTCAATGGACAACTTCCTCCGAAGCAGATCGTTTTGTCGTTCGATATGGTCCGGACCGTAACACAAGCTTTCAATTCATCCCGATGGATGGAAACGGTAATGGAGCTTTCGACAACAAAAGTCGGTTCTTGTCTCATTTCGGTCTACCGGACGATGGATCGGAATCCGGATGGGAAACGCGAAAAAACAACGAATACCAAAACCTTGGAATCGTCTCCACCAACCAATCCGTCCAATCATCTACGAATCTCACCATTCGAATCATAGCCACTGGTTCTGTTTTCGAAGTCCGAGCGAAATGGGAAGCTTTGGATCCTCTCCAAGCACTCTTGTCCATCGCCGAGAACCAACCGATCGGCACGGTAGTCGCTGAATTCAACGCCACCGATCCGGATGCCGGGGCAACTTTGACCTACTCCCTGGTGAGTGGACCCGGCGACGGAAACAATTCACTCTTCACTTTGGATGCCAATGGCACCCTCATGACCGCAACGACTTTCGATTACGAGAGCAACGCCTCCAGCTATTCCATCCGCGTACAGGTCAAGGACGAACACAATGGAAGTACGGAAAGGAGCTTCACGGTTGCATTGACCAACGCCAACGACCCGGCAACGGGAGCTGCGAGCA
>JAYOII010000188.1:0-6220 GCA_038118685.1 Opitutia bacterium | reverse complement strand
CTCTCATCTACTGCGTATTGCTCGTCGGCGTGATCGGGTTGCTCATCTTCATAGGCACCCATGACGAGGCCAATCAAATGGATACCATCGAACGGGTCGCCTGGATGTTCGGCGGAATCCTGGCCGGTGTGGCGGCCAGCGCATGCCTTTACCATTACCTCTATGCCCATTACGATCAAGCGGATGCCCTTTTGCAGGTGGCCAAGTTTCAGGAACGCTCCATCCGCACTCGCCGGGACGCGGTCGAACTGGTGGACAAAATCAGAGAAGAAGTAAGCAAGGATGAAAGCGGACCGAACGACCTTGCCGAAGAGGAATCTCCGGTCAACCAAGCGAACCCGCCCCCCGAACCCGTGGAAAACGGGGAGGACGGACCCAAGGATGAGGACTCCGTCGAACAGCCCGCCGGGGAAAAGAAAGAACGGGAATCGGACTGAACGCCGGATCCTTACCCGGACAAACCACCGTCCTCCAAAACGAACCCGAGATCACTCCATCTCGGACGGTGTTCCTCGCACACCACGATCTCCTCCCCTGAAAAGATCTTGATGGCCATGTAAATCATGTCCGGTTGATCCATTTCGCAAACCGACCAAAGCACCTCGAATTGGGAGTCGGACAAGGGAAACTCGACGCAACAAGAAAGGTTTCCCGTTTCCCAAAAGTATTCGTCCGCACAGGTTTTGAAAAGACACAAATTCTTGTCCGATTTCAATGCGAGAGCAACCATGCCCCGTTCGCATAACCAACCGCAAAACCAACTGCGCTTCAGATCCTCATGGATAGGGTAACCGGGGAACCTCCTCGCTTGGCTCATTAGATTTTCGGGTGCTACGAGCATTTTTGTTTTTTTCAAGGAATCAAAGATCCGCCCGCTTACACGTGGGTCAGGAACCAAAATCCGGTGGAGGAAACGCTGAGAATGATGATGAAGGAGAATATATTTGTAATCATAGTTAATTTACGGGTTTAAGAATGTATTTACACTAAATATATTTTTACATCAAGAAAATTCGTAAAAAAACATTATCTTTTCAATCCAACGGCCTCAATCAGGCCGTAAAGAAGAGCGTCAGGCTGAGAAAAAAAGGAGGGATTGGCGTATTCCGTCCCTGAGGGAAGTCTTGGGCATTCGGGGGAAAGCCTCCCGGGTGGCCTCGTCGTTCAGACCGTAAACAAAAGGCGTTTCCTCGGCCTCTTTCGAGTAGATCACCCCTCCGGCATCCATCCCCAATTCACCCGCCTGTTCCCTCAGAAGGTCGAGAAAATCATCGACCGGACGGGTTTCACCGAGGAGGTTGAAAGTTCCGTAACCCTCGAAGGGATCGATCACGGCCCGGGCAAAACCTGCTCCGACGTCGTGCGAAAAATGATAGTGCTCCTTCCCGCGATAAGGGATTTCAAAGGGCTCTCCCTTGGCCACCGCTTTCATGGCCGAAGTCATGGCAGCGGTAAACCCCCGGTCACGACCCGGCCCGTAAGTGGTGGCCAGGCGGAGAGAAACGGTCGGACTTGAGCTTGCCTCACGAAAAGCCCGGGCCATCCCCTCCCCCGCCACTTTCCAATATCCGTACAAATTGAAAGGCTGGTAGGGATCCTCGGGACGAACCCCCTCGGGTCCGTAGAGCGAACGAGGCCCGTTTACGGCGCTCGAACTGGCAAAGACAAAACGGTCCAAAGGTCTTTCCAATTCTTCGCAGGCTCGAAACAAATAGGCGGTTCCAAGCAAATTGACTTCCAATCCGCGCATCGGGTAATCCCGGCAATCGGGGGTTTGCAAGGCTCCAAGGTGAAGCACCCGGTTGGGCTGAACCTCTTTCACCACCTGAGAAACCGATTCGGGATTGGAAAGATCACCCGTCCAGTGCCTGTAGTTGTCGGCAGGCGGATCCTCAGGCGCCGAACGATTGAAACCGAATACTTCCGCCCCTTCGTCCAGCAGAATACGGACCGCATGACTCCCGATACAACCCGTCGACCCAGTGACCAATACTCTCATCCCGGACATACCTAGAGCAGGATTGAGGAAGCCAAACCGAGAAAGGAAAGAAAACCGACCACGTCCGTAACCGTCGTCACGAACACCCCGGATGCGATGGCCGGATCGATCTTCAACCGGTCCAGCAGGACGGGCAAAGCAACGCCCGAGAAACCGGCTACAACCATGTTGATGACCATGGCCCCGGCAATGATCCCGCCCAGCAGATTCGCATTGTCGAGCTCGTTAAACCAAAAAATCGTGAGACCGCCCGCCAAGGCGGCAAACAGGCAACCGTTGAGAAAACCCACCAAAAGTTCCTTGCGGAAGGTGCGCAAGGCGTTGTAGGTGGTCAACTCCTTGGTCGCCAAGGCCCGAACCGTAATGGTCAGGGTTTGGGTACCCGCGTTTCCTCCCATCGAAGCAACGATGGGCATGAGGACCGCAAGGGCGACCATTTGCTCGATCGTCGCATCGAAGAGGCCGATCACCATGGACGCCAGAACGGCGGTGCCCAAATTCACCAGCAACCAAGTGAAGCGTTTGGCCGAAGCCTGCAGGACGCCATCGTCCACCGTTTCTTCCCCCACCCCGCCAAGAAGCAAAACGTCTTCTTCGAATTCCTCGCGGGCCACTTCCATGACGTCGTCCACCGTGATCATTCCGATCAACTTGCCCTGGGCATCCACCACCCCGGCCGTCGTCAGGTCGTACTTTTCGAAAAGCAAAGCCACTTCCTCCTGCACCATCTCGGCCGGAACGATGACTTGAGTTTCGTCGCAAATCTCCCGCATCAAGGTCGGACGCGGAGAGCGCAAAATGCGGGAAAGCGAAATCACGCCCACCGGTTTGGCTTGCTCGTCCACCACGAACAAGTCGAGGAATTCATCAGGCAAATCCTCCTCCTCGCGCAAATAATCAATGGTACGCCCGACGTCCCAGTTCGTGCCGACCGAAACATAGTCCGTCTGCATCCTCCGTCCGGCGCTCTCCTCGGGATAGGCCAGTCCGGTCTCGATATCCTCGCGTTCCTCCTCGGGCACCTCGCTGAGGATCTCATCCCGTTCCTCCTCGTCCATGTCTTCGAGGACCTGGACCGCCTCGTCGGAATCCATCTCGGTGATGACCTCGGCCACTTCTTTCGGAGAAAGGGTATCGGTGACCTCCTTGCGCAAATGATCTTCCAACTCGAAGAGCAAGTCGGGATCCAACTCGACCTTGACCAAGCCAAGCAAGCGCTTGCGCAAAGCGCCCGAAACCAACCCGAACGCATCCGCCAAGTCGGAATGATGGATTTCCTCCAAGTGTTTGGCAACCTCGTCATCCGAGCCCTTTTCGAGCAAACTCACCAATTCATCGAACTGGTTCGAGATCTCCTCCGAGCTCTCGGGATCGATGCGGTGGATCACATCTTGATTTTCCTTGGTGGATGGCATGAGAAAAAGGTCGGCTGCGTTTCCGGAGAAGGAGACAAGGGCAAAAGCGTTTTTATGTCAGAGCTTCCCTTCTCCTGCAATCTGAAAAGACCTGTCTTAGCCCTCAGACCAGGGCCATGGTCCGGTTGGGGCCGCCCGAACCTCCCTTGATCGAGGGTTGACCGACCACGAGGGTGGCCCCTTTGGTCGGGACGTCGTCCAAGTTGTTCAAGTTTTCCAAACCCCAGCGTTCGTCCCCCAACCAAAGGTAGTGCACGTCGCTTTCGGGGGAATGTTGATTGTCGAAAGAAAAGGTATCCACCCCCAAGGCAACGACTTCGCGCTCCTCCATGAGGTATTCGACCGCATCAACGTGAAAAGCCGGTTGGCGGTGCTTGCCGTTTGCATCGAGGCTTTTGTACTTGGGTTTGCCCACGTGTTTGGCCCATCCGCTGTTCATGGCCACGCAAGCCCGCTCGGGAATGGGCCCGTGTTCATCCTCCCAGGAACGGACGTCCTCAACGTTGAGCAAAGCGAGCGGGTCCTTGGCCGCTCGTTTCTTGATGTCGATCACGACCAAGGGAAGAACCAAGTCCTCAACCGGAATTTCGTCCACCGTGCTCCCTTCGGAAAAGTGAGAAGGGGCGTCCATGTGCGTGCCGACGTGTTCCCAGTAGGTGATTTGGTTCAAGTTCACCCGGTCGGGTTCCCACTCGAAAACCGGTTTGACCTCCACGATGGCGGGAGGCACGAAAGTCCTTTTACCCCGGGTCGTCACTTCCTCGCCTTCGCTGAACCAGGCGGGAAAATCCGGATGCAAGGTATGGCTCAAATCAACCACCCGGGAAAAGGAGACCTCTTCGACCGGTTTGGAGGACCAGCGTTTTTCCTTGGGCGCGGGATGAGCCGATTTGGGGACGGAAGACGATTTACCGGACGAAACGGCGGCCGGCAGGCAACCCGTCGAGGCGGCGGCCCCCGCCCCACCGAGCGCGGCCAGGGCGTTGCGCCGGCTGATGCGTTTCTTAACTTGTTCGATAATGGCGGGCGAGCACATGATGAATTCCTTGGTTCGACGGTTACGAAATGCGGTCTGATTTCATACAAAAAAAGAACAAGCAAGGACGCAAGTCCAAGAAAATCTCCGATGGCCTCCGCAAAACATTCGAGCTTCGGGTTCACTCTCCGGTTGCCCGACTTGGTAAAAAATGGTAAATTAAAAGCATACTTAAGAGATGTTCACCTTATCCGACCATAAGCCGAATCAGACCTGCCAAGGCTTGGGCCGTCGTGACTTTCTCAAGGCGGGCGCTCTCGGCGGACTTGGTCTCGGATTGGGCAACCTGACCCTCCCCGGCCTACTCGAAGCCAAGGCCAAGGCCATGGCCCAAGGCAAGCCCATGCGCAACAAGTCGGTCGTCCTTCTCTTCCTGCAAGGCGGCCCCCCACACATCGAATTCTTCGATCCCAAAATGTCCGCCCCTGCGGAATACCGTAGCATCAACGGGGAAATCCCCACCACCATTCCGGGGCTCACTTTCGGTTCCACCTTTCCCAAGTTGGCCAAGATGACGGACAAGCTCGCCGTCGTTCGTTCCTATCAATCGAGAAACGCGGGCCATACCTATTTGAAAGTCACCAGCGGCGGCAATCCGATGAAGGCCGCCACGAGCGCGGTGGCCACCCGGGTCGGGGGCGCCTTCGACAAGAAATCGGGCATGCCCAACAATTGCCTGGTCCTGCCCGAGGCCATCGACGAGAACCTCAAGCTCGGGAGCAATTTCGAAACCGGGGCCCTCCCCGGCCTGACCGACCCGGGCACCCTCGGGTCGACCTACTCCGCCTTCAACCCGGCCGGCGGAGGCACCGCCAAGGAAAACATGGAGTTGCGCATCGCCCCCGACCGCCTGGCCGACCGCAAGGGCTTGCTCGGCGGACTCGACGGGATCAAGCGCAACCTCGATGCGGACGGCTCGCTCGAAGGAGCCGATTACTTTTGTCAGCAAGCCTTCGACGTCGTGACCAAGGGGATCTCCTCCGCTTTCGACGTAACAAAGGAAGACCCCGAGACCCTCGCCAAGTACGACACCCGCCCGCTCTTCGACGCACGCAAACTTCAACGCTGGGGCGACATGCGCCGCACCACCAACCTGCTCGGTTTGCAAATGCTCATGGCCCGCAGGCTCTGCGAGTCGGGCTGTTCCTTCGTCACCGTTTCGGATTGCGGATGGGATTACCACGCCAACAACAACAGCCCCAAGGGCATGGCCGGGCTCGACCCGATGGGCCGCCAGGTCGACCATGCGGTGGCCGCTTTCGTCCAGGATTTGCATGACCGCGGACTCAATGAGGACGTTCTCCTCATCGTGACCGGGGAAATGGGACGCTCCCCCAAGCTCAACAAAAACGGCGGGCGCGATCACTACGGCAACCTGACCAGCCTCCTGATGGCGGGCGGTGGCCTGAAAGTCGGCCAAGTGGTCGGGGAATCCGACCATATCTCGGCCTTCCCCGCGACCCGTCCCTATGGTCCGGAAAACCTGTCGGCCACCATCTTGCACCACCTCTTCGACCTGAGCGAACTGCGCCTCATCGACGGCCTCCCCGGCGACGTCCTCGCCATGGCCAACGACTCCCCCATCGAGGAATTGTTCTAGGGATTGGGGTCTAGGATCGCCACGGGCTAACGGCCTTGCGTGGACAAGACAGCCATCACACCTTGACTTAATGCGCGTAATTGCGTACGCTTTTGAAATGACCTCCATTACCGCCACCCAAGCCAGGCAAAAGCTTTATTCCCTGATCGACGAAGCGAACGAGTCCCACG
>JAYOII010000187.1:0-6286 GCA_038118685.1 Opitutia bacterium | reverse complement strand
GAGCCATTCCCTCCAACTTGGCCAAGGAAGTATCCCGGGAATTGGCGGAAAACGGTTTTGTCAAGCGGTGCTGGACCGGAATGGAATGCCAGCCGGTTCTCGATCCTGAGAAATCCGGCATTCTGGTAGCTGGGGTAATCGAGGATTCTCCTGCCGAAAGGGCGGGGATCGAGCCGGGTGACTTGATCAAGACCTATGCCGGAAAAAAAGTGGAGGCGAGGATTGCCGAGGATCTTCCCGTTTTCAATCAACTTGCTTTCGGAATGAAGATTGGGACCGAGATCAAAATTACGGGTTTGCGCATGGACAAGCCCATGAGGTGGAAGCTCAAGACCGCGGCAAGAGAATCGGCTTTCGCCAAGGAGCGGGAGCTCAAAAGCTGGGGCTTGACGGTGCGCAACTTCACCCTCATGTCTTCGTTGGAGGCCAGACGACCGGACAAAAAAGGTGCCCAAGTTCACTCGGTGGGAAGAGGCGGACCATCTTACGGGGCCAAGCCGAGGCTCATGCCGGGCGACGTCATTACTGCCGTCAATGGAGAAACCGTTGCCAACGTCGAGGACTTGATCAGAATTTCCCAAAAAAGAACGAAGGGGAAAACTCAACCCGTTCCCACTTTGGTCAGCCTGGAGCGGGATCTTGCGCATTTGCTCACAGTCGTTAAAATCGGACCTGAAGCCGAAGAAAACCGACCCCTTCAAGCCTGGAAGCCTTGGGTCGGGGTTTCCACTCAGGTTCTGACAAGGGAATTGTCCGAGGCCTTGGAACTGCCAGTTATGACCAAGGGAATCCGCGTGGTTCAGGTCTATCCGGATACACCCGCCCAAAAGGCGGGAATTCGGGCGGGAGACCTTTTGTTCAGAATGGACGGCCAAATCATCAACGCCTACCGGACCGAAGATGCTGAAATTTTCGGTAACATGATCAAGGAGTACAAGACCGATGCCACCGTTCGTTTTACCGGATTGAGGAAAAAGAAAGCCCTGGACCTCAACGTCACTCTCGAAAAGCGGCCCGCGCCGCCAAACGAACTCCCGGAATACAAGGAAGAAACCTTTGAGTTCACGGTGCGGGAACTTTCTTTCGGGGACCGGGTAAACATAAGGTTGAAAGACGATCACCCGGGCTTGCTGATTCACAACGTCGAACCAGCGGGTTGGGCATCGCTGGCCGGTTTGCGGCAAGGCGACTTGCTCCTGTCGATCGACGGGACGGAACAAGACGAAGTGGGAATGTTCGAAAAGAAGATGGACGGTCTCATTAAGCAAAAAGCCAAACGAATCATATTTTTCGTACGCAGAGGCATACACACTCTGTTCCTTGAACTTGAACCCGACTGGGACAACAGCTAACCGGATCACTCCATGAAATTTCAATCAACGGCTTTTATCCTGCTTGCCTTATCGGCTCCCTTCGCCCTTTCGGCCGAAAAAGGCGAAGCGACATGGAGGAAATTATTGAAGGATCACGCCAATTGCGTGACTTGGGTTTCGGCGACCGTCCGGGTCGAGGTGAGCGCGGGCGGCAGAAGCATGCCCCCGCAGGAACAAAAACTGGAGGCGCTCGGCACGATCATCGCCGAGGACGGCCTTACCGTTCTGTCCCTGAGCCGAGTCGACCCCACGGCTACCTTGCTTTCGCGCATACGCACTCCGGGAGGTTCGGTAAACGTCAACTACACGGAAGTTCTTCTACTCATGCAGGATGGGACGGAAGTGCCCGCCAAGTTGTTGCTCAAGGACACCGACCTGGACTTGGCTTACGTTTTGCCAATCAAGGAAAAGGGTGAAAAACACCAAAAGCGGACTTTTTCACACGTTCCCCGTTCATCCAAAACCAAAGACCCTCTGCCTTTGGACGAGGTCGTATCTTTGGGCAAACTGGGGAGAAACCTCTACAGACAATCAACCTTGAGAAAAGGATGGGTCAATGCAGTGATCGAAAAACCCCGCAAGTATTTCGTGATCGAAAACACCGCCCCCGGCACGCCGGTTTTCGACAAGGAGGCCAACTGGCTGGGCATCGTGGTCTACAAGATGGACCGGGGTCGACCGAGCAGCATCGTAACCCTTCCGGCGGACGACATCGATGAAATCGCAGAGCAAGTCCGATCGAGAAACCAATAAGTTTTCCATTGCGAAAATCATTCGTTCTTAGCTATTGTTCGGTTTTTCCCTATGATCAACTTTACCCATAGCCTGAAGAAAGAAGCTCCCCCCTCCTTCTTTTTGATTTTGCTTCGTCTCTTGATTGGTTCCTGCGCGGAACAACGCCTTCAGCCTGAAGACGTCGAATACCGGGAAGATGACAACGGGTCGCAAACTCTTTATCAAATTGGAGAAGACAACCCTTTCGGAGATGGGAAAATCGCTTTTGTCGTAGACAACTACCCAAACGGAAACAAGCATTTCGAGGTAGGTTTTCGCAACGGCTTGAGAGAAGGCGAGTTTACCTTTTGGCAGAAAAACGGAATCAAGCTTTTGATCGGATCGTACCAGAAGGGTCTAAGGCATGGAAAATTCACGGCTTATGGCAAGACGGGCGAATTGGTTTACGTTAAAAACTACAAGGACGGCGAGTTGGACGGGAATTTCACTTTGTTCTATCCCGCCTCCAACAACGACGTTCTCCGCTACGAGGAAAAATTAAACGAAGAAGGTAAAAATCCAGGCGAAATCCCGGTGAAAAATCACCTCCGCCTTCAGGTTACCTTTGCCGACGGCAACCCTGCCGGAATCTACCGTTCTTATTTTCATCCGGGAGATCTCAATGTTTCCGACAACCCCGGACCGCTCAACGTAACCCAAAGGGACTTGCTGAAGGAAGAGGGCAATTTCAGTGCCGATGGTTTGCTTGCAAAGGATCAATTGACCTATTATCCGAGAACACGCTCCCTCGTAGTCATCCTTCCGGATGGAAAACAACCCTACCTTCCCCACCCTCCGACGCCAAATGGTTTTTCCCGGGCTATCGATGAAGCGGCCAAAGCCATCCTGTCCATCCCCAAGTACAGAAATCCTGATAATGCGCCGGCCTTGGTTTATTCCCTCGACAAGAAGGGGAACGAAATCGTTCCCATTTGGTCCTCACACATTAAGAGCATAGCAATCCGGGCCAAAGAAGGCCATTTGTTGAAGCAAATCTTCGAACCGAATTACGAATCTTTCAATGAAGCCCAGGTGCTGGCTGAAAACAACGCCTCGGGATTTGCCACCCAAATGGCCGCTGAATTTGCTGAGGAAGGCTCGGACGAGTATGATAACTACTACGACCAATTTTACCGCGAAAAAGTGAAAGAACAGGGAACGGAAGTCGTCGGTCTCGATAGTGAAGGCAAAATCATCGACGTCTTGTGGGCTCCGTTGAGGGATCAAACCGTTGCCTTGCCTGACAGAATCAATGAACCATGGGTCAAAATCCAACGTTCATGGAGTCAAGGATATGCAAGCGAGGCGCATTGGCTTCTTTCAAATGGTTCACAGATGTCCATCCGGGAGAAAATCCATTAACTGTAACTCAGATCCGTCCTTAGGGACGATCAAGCATCCGGTCTTCAAGGATCTTCCTTTTCCAAGGTTTCGAATGGGTTACCTGGCAGAGGCGTTTGCTCAAAGGGATTTTGCGGTGGTTTGGGAGCGGAATCAAAAGGGGTGACCTGCGGGTTCACGGCATCAACTGGGCTGGGCTGAGGAGCCTGGTCAAAGGGATTGTCCGGCGGATTCACCACATCGAATGGGTTGGGCTGAGGAGCCTGGTCAAAGGGGTTGACCGGCGGGTTAACGGCATCAGTCGGGCTAGGCTGAGGAGTCTGGTCAAAGGGGTTGGCCGGCGGATTCACGGCGTCGAAGGGGTTGCCCGGCGGATTCACGGAATCGAATGGGTTGGGCCGAGGAGCTTGGTCAAAAGGGTTGAGCCTTGGTGGTTGAGGAACCGGAAGATCCGTTGATTGCCCAAGAGACCGACCTTGGTAAAAAGGAACGAACTCCTCCTCTTCCTCCTCTTCGATCCATTTGTCGAAGCGGGGCCTGAATTCGTAGCTCCAGGAAAAACGGATGGGGAGATTAGGGTCAAAGTCATTGAGAAAATTCAGTCTTTCGGTGTCGTATCCTCCTCCATTTTCGGGTAACCCACCTCGCCACCGGACGTAAAACCTCCACGGAATCTTACCTCCTTCCGTGCGTGCATCGAACCAATTCTCTCCCTTCTCCAGCAAATAGCCCGCAAAGACACCATTTTGCTTCCTTGGCCTGATCATTCGGATTTTATTGACCCGCAGATGACCGTCCCAATACCAAGAAAACCAAATGCGGTTCCCCACTACGAGACCGCCGATCTTCTCAATGATCTTGGGATCAAAACCTCCCCCGTTGGTAGGCGAGCCACCTTGCCACGGAGACAGGTACCGGTGAGTAAAGCCGTCGTCCTCCTTTACTTCAATCCAAGCCGTTCCCTTGGAGGCCAAAATACCAAAGACCTCTCCCGACTTTTGGATTGGAAAATCCGAACCAAACGACGCGCAGTAAGAAGCAATGAACAACAAGATGAATTTACCCTGCATATTCCTCAAACCGACTGAATCAAACATCAATAGACGTAACGGTAATAAACCTCAAGCATCAGAGTGCAAAGGGTGGTGCGGTAAATTTCCGCATCCTGCTTCCCTTGCGATGAAGTTTTTCCGTCCCCTTCCTTGGGCCAACTACCGTCCTCAAGTTGGGCATTGACAAGCAAGGGTTCCATCCTGCGGTTCCAAGATGACCAATAGGCTCCCCCGTAATTGTAAAGGGCCTGCGTATCATAATACCAGGAATACAAGTTGGCATCCCCGCTGTTGTAATCCATTCCTTGGTTATTCTTGAGAATGTGCTGCATGGCTTTCTTCAAAGTTTCCTGCTTCTGCTCCTCCGAAGGGTGTCCTTTCCCCCAAGACTGCAAGCCAAGCGAACCAACTCCGGTAAGCTTATGTTTGATATTGCTCGAATCCGAAGCCTTGCGATAACCGAATCCACCGTTCTTGGGATTGTAAACCCGGTAAAAATTCTTGACTGCGGCTTTCAAGGCCGGCTCCAATCCATCAAAGACGGCTCCCGTATTGTAGGCTGCCTTAAGCGCCTGAAGCTGCCATCCGCTTACCGAAGTATCACTAGCCGCATTTTTGTTCTTGCCGAAGTCGACGAAACTCGAGTTGGCCGGTCCCTTCCTCGTTTCCAAGTAATACCAACCTCCGTCTTCCTTTTGACCGGCGACAATGCGGTGAATGGCTTTTTGCAGGACGGGCAGAATGAATTCCTTTTCGGTCATACCGTAGGCTTCCGCCAAGGCATAAGTTGCTATTCCTTGGGTGTACGCAGCTCCATGCTTATTGGTCGTAACATAGAGCCAACCGTCTTTTTTGTCTCCAAGCTCGACCAAGTATTTGATCCCCTTTGCCACGGCTTCGCCGTATTCCGGAGAATCCGTCAATTCACAGTGCCCCAAATAACAAAGGAGGGCAAAGCCAGTCATGGCGCCCTGATAAGTCTTCCCCCAAGACCCATCCCCATTTTGTTTGGCCGTAAGCCAATTCAAGGCTTTGATTACGGCTCTTTCCACGGATTCGGGTTTTCTTACGCCTGCCCGGGTCAGGCGACTCACGCGACCCAATTTGTCACAACGGCCACTCATGGATTTCGGAACCGCAATCCCGAGCGAATTCACGGCGACTCCGAAATTCTTCACGGTATTCCCCTTTGCCTTGGGCAAATCAAGAGGAGTTTCGTCTTTTCCGCGGAAAACCGTACTGTCAAAAGCCAAGGTGTTCTGATCATCTTCATCAAACCGCAGAGCATTGGGGTCTCCGACGTCTTGGTTTTCGTTATCTTGCCCTACCCGTTCAATCTTATTGTCGGTCGCATCGGGAAGACCGAGGTCGGCATCACCGGGTTCAACGACTTCATGAACGTTTTGGGCCGAAACCTTCGTCTTTTCCGAAACACCCTGATCGGCGCCCGCAATATCGGGATCGTGAACCTGAGCTTCCCTCATGGCATTCTGATTGTCTTCGTTTGCCCCACCCAAGGTCTCCTCACCCTCTCCACGCCCGACACTGCCAAGCTTTGCCCGCTCTCCGCCTGAATCGACGTTCGTGCGATCGCTGAGAGGAACCTTGGATCCTTCGGTTTCGTCTCCCGCAACTTGGCCGGCCTTGGCTATGGTTTGTTCCCGTTCTTCCCGTGCGTCCGAGGGGAGAAGGAAATAAACCAAGCTCATCAAAAGAGTACCATAGGACATTCCCAGGTTAAGCCAA
>JAYOII010000186.1:0-6306 GCA_038118685.1 Opitutia bacterium | reverse complement strand
GTTACGGGTTTTCATGAAGCTTTGATCCATAAGGCGGATGGGTCGGGATTGCTCGCTCGCTTAGTGGGTCTGTCCGAAAGAATCGAATCGGTTTGCTTTTCCCCTGATGGCAAGAAGCTCGGGATAACCGGTGGGCAGCCAGGAAGAATGGGGGAGGTGCAGATTTGGGATATCCAAACCAGGAAGCTCGAATTGTCCAAGGCGGTCACCTTCGATACGCTATACGGGGGTTCTTGGTCTCCGGACGGTAAATATTTTGCCTTCGGAGCAGCGGATACTTCCATTCGCGTAATCGATGCTTCGACTGGAAAACAGGTTGTCTATATGGCGGGTCATGACGACTGGGTGCGCGACACGGTTTTCAGCATGGACGGAAAGTCGGTTTTTTCCGTAAGTAGGGACAAAACGGTCAAACAAACGGACGTTGCAACCGAGCGCTTCGTGGGAAACGTCACCACTCACACGCCCTTTGTGCTAAGTGGGGGCCAAAGCTCCATTGCCGTTCATCCGAAAAAAAACGAACTTCTTGTCGGAGGCGCCGATGGCAAGGCAAAGCTTTTTCGTCAAGACGTCAAGGCGGCTCCCGCCGGGGGTGGGAACCCTAATCAAATCCGGGAATTCAAGGCAATCATTGGCCGAATCTTTTCGGTCTGCTTCAATCACGACGGCATGCTTGGCTTCGCCGGGAGCAGCCTGGATGGCAAGGGAGAGGTGAAGGCCTTCCGGATTGATAACGGGGAGGACGTTTGGAAGGTCGCGATGCCTGAGACAGGCGTCTATGCTTTGGCCTGCTCGCCTGATGGCAAAACGTTGGCTGTTTCCGGGTTTGACGGCAAGGTCCGGCTTCTTTCCGTCCTCTCAGGTGAAATCAGCAAGACTTTCGTTCCAGTGCCGATCGAAAAATCGGCCCCAAGCCCGGTGGCGGGCAAGGTGCAGGCTAAACCGGATCCCGAGCCCAAGCTTGTGGCGGAGGAGTCTTTGCCCAAGCAATTCACCGTTCAATCACTCGTTTCCTTCCCCTCTGAGCTCAAGGTTTCCCGTGCCCTGGACTATGGGCAGCTGATCCTCGTCGCCAAGCTTCAAGGCGGAGAGCAAGCCGACGTTACGCGGATGACGGAATGGGTCGTGAAGGGAGGAGTGGGCCAAGTCTCCAATCGCGGATTGTTTACGCCCTCCCAAAACGGTTCCGGAAAGATCATAGGTGAATTTTCCGGTCATCGGTTGGAGATTCCGGTCGAAGTCAAGGGGTTGGAGGTTTCTTACGAACCTGACTTCATTCACGACGTCAACCCGATCATCACCAAGTTAGGCTGTAATTCCGGCACTTGCCACGGATCCAAAGACGGCAGAGAAGGTTTCAAGCTCTCTTTGAGAGGGTACGACGCCATCTATGACGTGCGAGCCTTCACGGATGATTTGGCGTCAAGACGGGTCAACGTGGCGGCGGCGGAAAAAAGCCTTATGCTCCTCAAGGCTACGGCTGCCGTTCCCCACGAGGGTGGGTTGGTAACTAAGCATGGCTCCAAGAGCTATCGAATCATACGCGATTGGATTGCATCCGGGGCGGAGTTGGATCCTGGCGTTCCTCGAGTCGAATCGATCGAGCTTTTTCCCAAGAACCCGGTCGTTCAGGAGGTTGGTTCCACTCAGCAGATCCGGGTAGTCGCCACCTATGCGGACGGAGTCAGTCGCGACGTTACCCGCGAGGCGGTTGTGACCAGTGGCAACGGGGAAGTTGCCGAGCACGACGAAAGTGCTCTGATGACGACTCTGCGACGAGGCGAGGCTCCTATTTTGGCCCGCTACGAGGGGCGTTATGCGGCCACGACGCTGACTGTCATGGGTGACCGTTCGGGGTTTGCCTGGAAAGAACCTCCTGCAAACAACGAGATCGACCGGTTTGCCGCGGGCAAGTGGAAACGCATGAAGATTCTTCCCTCGGATCTTTGCACTGATTTGGAGTTTCTTCGCAGGGTTTCCCTGGATTTGACCGGTCTTCCTCCGACACCGGAGACCGTGCGCTCTTTTCTTGACGACAAGCGTCCTGCCCGGGTGAAGCGTGATGAGCTTGTGGACAAGTTGGTCGGCAGTCCGGACTTTGTCGAGCATTGGACGAACAAGTGGGCCGACCTTTTGCAGGTCAACCGGAAGTTTCTCGGTCCTGTCGGCGCCAAGATGCTGAGGGAATGGATTCAAAAGGAGGTAAAGGACAATACGCCCTACGACGCCTTTGCCCGCAAGATTCTCACGGCCAGCGGTTCGAACAAGGAAAATCCGCCCGCTTCCTACTACAAGGTTCTCCGCAAACCTACCGAGACGATGGAGAATACGACTCATCTCTTTTTGGCGACCCGGTTCAACTGCAACAAATGTCACGACCACCCCTTCGAAAGGTGGACTCAGGATCAATACTACGAAATGGCGGCGTACTTCGCCCAATTCAAGTTGGAAAAGGATCCCGCATCGGGCAAAAGCGAAATTGGAAAAACCGCCGTCGAACGCGGCAAACCTCTTTATGAGTTCGTCAAGGACGTCAAGTCGGGCGAAATGAAGCATGAGCGTACGGGTGAGGTTACGGCTCCTGCCTTTCCGTATCCGGCGAAGCATGAAATTTCCAAGGACGCATCGCGACGGGAAAAACTGGCTGCCTGGATGACTTCCCCGGACAACCAGTATTTTGCCCGGAGTTACGTCAACAGGCTTTGGGGATACTTGTTTGGAATTGGAATCATCGACCCAATCGACGATATCCTGGCTGGGAATCCCTCTAACAATCCTGAACTACTCGACTATTTGGAGGATGAATTTATCAAGAGCGAATTCAACGTGCGTCACGTCCTCAAGTTGATTTGCAAGTCGCGTACCTACCAACTCTCGGTCAAAACGAACAAATGGAATGACGATGACCAAATCAATTTTTCCCATGCCCGCGCCCGCAGGCTTCCAGCCGAAACTTTGCTTGATGCGATCTATGTGGTGACGGGTTCGAAATCCAAGTTTCCCGGAGTTCCCACAGGGACAAGGGCTGCCTCGCTTCCCGATTCCGGGATCAAGTTGCCTGACGGTTTTCTCGGTACTTTCGGAAGGCCTCCCCGGGAATCGGCTTGCGAGTGTGAACGGGCAGGCGGGTTGCAACTCGGGCCAATCATGGCCTTGGTCAGCGGGCCAACGGTGAACAATGCGATTTCCGACCCGGGTAATGCAATCACCAAGCTTGCTTCCGAGGAGAAGGACGACCGAAAACTGATCAACCGTCTTTTCATACGAATTTTAAACAGGCCCGCGACGGAAAAGGAAATACAGGCAAGCCTTGCCCTGTTTGCCGATGAAATCGATGGCGACCATGCTGATTTGGAAAAGGAACTGGAGCTTGCCCAAAAAGACATCAAGGCTGAATTGGACAAGAAGGAGAAGACCCGTGTCGAGGCCATTGCCAAGGTCGAAAGCGAACTGAAAGCCTACCGGGCAAAAACGGCTCCCGCAGTCCAAAAGGCAAACGACGAGCGCAATGACCGGATCAAGAAGGCCGAGGATGCGCTGATGGGCTTCGACGAGGGACTTGCCGCAAAGATCGTGGCCTGGGAACAAAGTCACAAAGCAGGCAAATCAATTTGGCGGAACCTGGACATGGGCAACGTCACTTCCAAGATTCCGGGCATCAAGTTTGAGAAGCAAGAGGACGGCTCGGTTTTCGTCGGAGGGAGAAGCGCCAAGGGCAGTTACGTCGTCAAGGCCGTAACGGAGCTTTCCAGGATCACCGGTGTTCGTGTCGAAGCCCTTTCGGATACCCGGTTGCCGAAGAAAGGTCCCGGCCGAGCCCCCAATGACGGAAATTTTGTTTTGACTGAGCTCGAGGTTCAGGCCGGTCCGGTTGCGGATTTGAAAAAATGGTCGAAGGTCAAGGAGTGGTTCTTTGACGAATTGGCCGAGAACAAGGATTGGCAGGGTGCGTACGGAGCGAAGACTGGTCCCGGAGCTGGGGGACTTGCCATAACCGGGAACCCGGTGGAAGGCGTTTTGTCGATCGGTGAATTTTTTCACGCCGGTCCTTTCGTGAATCTTGCTTTCGATCAAAAAGCCGGCCCCGAGGGCCTGCCGGGTTTTGACGCGAAACAAAAGTTCAAGCATGCAAACAAGGAAATTTCTTGGACGAGAAAGCCGGAATGGAAAAACGGTCAACTTTACGGAAACGTCTTTTCCGGCGATAACTCGGTCAACTATCTTCATAAAGTGATCACGGTTGATTCTCCGCGCGATCTGCCAATCAGCCTGGGGAGTGATGACGGGATCAAGGTTTTCCTCAACGGCAAGCAAATCCTTGCCAATAATGTTGGGCGAGGGGCCGCCCCGGATCAGGAAAAATTGACCCTCAACCTCAAAAAGGGAGAAAATTTCCTCCTCCTCAAGATACATAACGGGGCAGGGCCGTCGGGCTTCTATTTCAAGGCGGATTCTCAGGCCAAGTTGTTGCCATCCATCGCAACCGAGTTACCGTTGGCAAAGGGATCCGTTTCCGTTGAAATTTCCGTCAAGGCAAAGGAAAAACGCAAGGCCCGGATCTTCTGGAAGGACAAGAAAGCCAATCATTTTGACGCCAAGCGTTCTTCGCCTGAAGTGGTGATTGATCCATCGGACGATTGGAAAACATACCGGTTTGATTTCGTTTCAGCGGAAGATCTCACCGGTCTGCGTTTCCAACCCGGCGGTGAAGTCTTCGTCAAATCGATTCGAGTTTACCGCAATGAAGCTCCCGTAAAGTTGTCTTTCGAAAATGCCTTGGCGACCTTCAACCAAAATGGGTACCCGGTTGCATCGGCAGTGGACGGCAAGATAGCGAGCCAGAGCAATGGATGGGCGATTGCCCCTCAAATGGGGAAGGATCACTTTGCTTCCTTTCAGACCAAGCAGGACACTGATTTCGAGGGGGGGGCGGAGCTTACCTTTACCCTCAAGCAAGAGTTCAACAGTGGTCAACATGCCCTCGGGCGTTTTCGCCTTGCGGTTACGGATGCTCCGAGACCCGTTTCCTTTGGGCTGCCTTCCGAGGTCAAGGCAATCTTTGCCGTGTCTGCGGACAAACGCACCCCTCAGCAAAAAAAGAAACTGTCCGACTCTTT
Source organism: Opitutia bacterium (assembly GCA_038118685.1). Lineage (GTDB taxonomy): Bacteria > Verrucomicrobiota > Verrucomicrobiia > Opitutales > Seribacteraceae > Seribacter. The sequence goes on along the minus strand of JAYOII010000186.1, from coordinate 1,189 downwards.
CAAAAATGCGAATCCCGAGAGAATCAAGTTGGCCAACGCCCTGACCGAAGCCCGAAAACCTTTGCCTGCCGATCCCCAAATCAAGCAATTGCAGGACAAGTTGGACCTAGCCAAAAAACCTGTTCCGCTCCCCCCTGAAATCGCCCGTTTGCGAAGGGCTCTTGAATTGAGCAAGGGGCAACTTGCCAAAAAACGCATTGTCGGAGCCCAGGATTTGGCTTGGGCGATCATTAACACGCCCGCATTTTTATTTAATCGATAAACTCTAATGAGTATTGTATTTTCACATTGTTAGCAAAAGGAAAGGTTAAGTCATGATTGGAATACCAGGAGATTTGGGAAAAGATTTGTGTGATGCTCATCTGCCCATGAGCAGAAGAGACGTGCTTAAAGTCGGAGGTTCCGGGATGCTCGGTCTTACCTTGGGCTCAATGTTGGAACTACAGGCCAATGAGCCCAAGTCCAAAGGCGGCCCGGGATGGGGCAAGGCGAAGAGTATCATCATGATTTATCTGCAGGGCGGTCCGAGCCACTTGGACTTGTGGGATCCCAAGCCCGATGCTCCGGATAACGTCAGAAGCATCTTCAAGCCCATCAAGACCAAGATCCCCGGAGTTAATTTTACCGAGTTAATGCCCAAGCTCGCTCAGGTGAATGACAAGTTCACCATGATGCGATCCGTAAGCTACACCCCCAAGGGTCTCTTCAATCATACTGCCGCAATCTATCAAATGATGACCGGTTACACGACCGACAAGGTGAGCCCTTCCGGTCAATTGGAACCACCCAGTCCCAAGGATTTTCCGAACTTCGGATCCAACTTGATCAAATTCAAGCCTCCCACCGAACCCATGTTGCCTTTCGTCATGCTTCCCAGACCTCTTCAGGAAAGCGGAGTGGTTGGGAAAGGGGGAGCGGCGGGCTTTCTCGGCAAGGCGTACGATCCTTACACCCTTTATCCTCCGGGAAGCGACATGGACATGAACAAGATGGCCAAAATCCGGGTGGACGATCTGGAAATGCGTCCTGATATGTTCGGAGTCAGGCTGAACCGTCGGGCCAGATTGCGAAACGCCATCAACGACGCCATGCCCGTCATCGACAAGGCCGTGGAGCACTACAACTTGAACGAACATTACGACCGGGCGCTCAGTCTCGTCGCCTCGGGTCGGGCCCGGCAAGCCTTTGA
>JAYOII010000185.1:0-6448 GCA_038118685.1 Opitutia bacterium | reverse complement strand
AGCGCCGAGCCACCCGCTCCGCCCGCGCCGGTTGAAGATTTGCCCGCCCCTCCTTCTTTCGGAGACGAGGAGCCACCGGCTCCGCCCGCACCTCCTTCCTTGGGGGGCGACGAACCTCCCGCTCCGCCCGCACCTCCTTCCTTGGGTAGCGACGCCCCCCCCGCACCGCCCGCGCCAAGCGGTGGACCTCCACCATCAGCGGGACTTACGCGCCCACCCAGTGGTCTTTCCGGCAAGCCAACCTTGAAAAGCGGCAAGCCGGGCAAACCGACTCTTTCACTTAAATCCGGAAAAACAAAGACCAAAGGGCTCAAGATTACCCGTCCTCCTCAACCCCCGCCAGCATAAGTTCCAATCCTTTTCAAGAGGATTGGGCTCGACCTTTTTTTCTTTTCCTATAAAAGGAAGGTTTGATTGGGGCCGTAGCTCAGTTGGAAGAGCGCCACAATGGCATTGTGGAGGTCGTCGGTTCGATCCCGATCGGCTCCACCAATCAAAAAACCATGCACCGAGGCTCGATAAACGTCCCATTGCTCGGACTACTTGCAGTTCTCGCGAAGTTCCTTTTCTTTTCCTCCTGCTCTCCGCAGAGCTTGGAAGATGAGGCCTTGGAAATCATCGAAGCCAATGATTCTTCGCTGGAGGTGGGCATCTCCGGCTTGGAGCGCTCCGCGGATGGACTTCAGTTCACCAAAGCCTCCGACAAGACCGGTCATAAGGAATCCGTTGGCTTTACCGAGGACGGGAAACTCGTTTACAAAGGACGCCTCAAGAACGATCAAGCGGATGGAGAATGGACCACTTTCTATCCCGATGGAAGGCTCCGTTGGCGCGGAATGAAAGAAAACGGAATCAACAACGGACCTTTCACCATGTGGTACCCGGATGGGAAAGTCAAAATGCGCGGTCAGTACAAAGAAGGAGGCAAAGACGGTAAATCCACCATTTTTCACATGAACGGAGCAAAATGGAGAGAACAGTGGCACGAAAAAGGCAAACCGGTCGGAATATGGAAGACATGGAGCGAAGCCGGAGAACTCATCGAGGAAGTAAGCCATGAACCTTGAGAATCCGATCTCAACGAACCGGCAAAGCAAGACAAAACTCCTTTTGCCTTGCCGAAAACAAATCTGCCAATAACCCAATATCGATATGGAAGAAGTTTGGATCACCGGAATAGGCTTGATCACGAGTATTGGAAATGATCGGGAAACCGTCACTGACAACCTGCTCGAGCTTAGGCATGGGATCGAACGGCACCCCGAACTGCAGGGCGATGATTCGCCCGTCAAGATTGCCGGCACGGTAAAGGGCTTCGAGGTTTCCGGAACCGACCCGGAAGATTGGACCTACCCCGAGCAATACCGTGTTCCACGGGCAGTCCTGCGCAGTTTTTCCCCACATGTCCTCTACGCATGGAGTTCCCTCAAGCAAGCTGTCGACGACGCGTCCCTATCAGAGGACGACCTTCATGACCCGGAGACTGGGCTCTATACCTCCTCGGGTGGATCCATGCGTTCCATTCACAAGCATTTTGAAAAGATGGACCAACGGGGCGTCATGGCTTGCAACCCACTTGCCATCGTCGCCTCGATTGCCGGAACCCTCACCTTCAACCTCGTTGCCGCCCTCGGAATCAGGGGCTCTTCAACCGGATTGGTTTCCGCTTGCGCTTCCTCCGGTCATGCCTTGGGAACGGCCCTGGACGAGATTCGTCTCGGCCGCCAGAAAAGGATGCTCGTGGTCGGCGCCGAAGACTGCAATTTCGAGAGCATCGTTCCCTTTTGCGGAATGCGGGCCCTTTCTCTGGACAACGACCCCGATCGCGCATCCCGCCCCTTCGACAAAACCAGAAACGGATTCGTGGGAACCGGCGGAGCGGTCAGCCTCGTATTGGAAACCAAAAGGGAAGCCGAAAGACGGGGAGCCGAACCATACGCCAAATTCATCGGATGGGGGCAGGGCTCGGACGGACACAACGTCGCCATCTCCCATCCCGAAGGCAGGGGCCTTAATCGGGCCATGACCCAAGCCTTGAAGGATGCCGGCGTCACGGCTCCGGACATCGATTACGTCAATGCCCACGCACCTTCCACCTCCATCGGAGACGCTTCCGAACTCAAGGCCCTCAAATCCGTTTTCCCCCTTCCCCAAGAAGTCAAAGTCTCAAGCACCAAAGCCTTGACCGGACATGGCCTTTCCCTCTCAAGCATTATGGAAGCCTCCTTTTGCTGCCTGGCCTTGAAAGACGGTTTTCTTCCGGGCTCCGCCCACATCACGGACCCCGACCCCGAGGTCGGACACCTCCGGTTGCTCCGTCGGACCGAGCAAACTCAGGCCAAACGGATCCTCAGCAACAGCAGTGGGTTCGGCGGAGCCAACGTAAGCGTCATCTTCGAGCAAGCCGATTAAGAAACCCGCCAAAACTCATGGAATCAGGAATAAAGGAGCTCATTCTTCGCAGGAAAACCTCAAAGCCCGCAAATTTCTCCGAAAAGATTCCCGAACCCGCTCTGATCCGCGAACTGATCGAGGTCGGTCGCCATGCCCCCAACCACCACCGTACGGAACCCGCCCGTTTTTATTTGCTCGACCAAGAGCGCATCAAAGAAGTGGGCAGACTCTTCGGAGAAGTGGTCGCAGGAGACGGCAGCGACCCCGCCTTAATTCAACGCGGAGAGAAAAAGGCCCGCGAATGGGGATCCTCGCCTGGATTGCTCATTGTTACTTGCCACACCGACCTTGACTCTGAACTTGCCCGTAAAAAACCCGAAATCATCGAGGAAAACTACGCGACCTGTTCGTGCATCTGCCAAAACCTGCTTCTCCTGTTCGAGAGCGAGGGAATATCCGCCAAGTGGAGCACCGGTCCGGTCTTCGACCATCCTGAGTTTACACAAGTCATCGGGATGCAATCCCCCGATTGCGAAAGCATGGTTGCTCTGCTCTTTTACGGTTACTCGGAAACCGGCTTGCCCGAAAGAACCTACTCCCCTTTGGACTCCCACCTTCGCGACTTCACGGCTTGACTTTCTCGGCCCTCACCAAGCAGGTTGGCTTGAGAATTTCCCTTTTGTCGAATGGTATCCCTTGAAAAAGGAAAAAAGCTCTCTTACGATCAGCCCAGCACGATGATTATGAAATTCCCAATTTTTCTTTACGCTTCCCTTTGCTTGACCATATCCCCTTTTGCATTCGGCAAACCGGCCGTCGACTTCACAAAGGACGTTCGCCCCCTCCTCTCCGAGTACTGCTTTCATTGCCACGGCCCGGACAAGAGTACCCGCGAAGCAAACCTCAGACTGGACACACAGGAAGGAGCCTTCAAGGACCTCGGCGACTATTCCGCCATCGTCCCCGGTCAACCCGACGAGAGCGAATTGGTCTTCCGCCTCCACAGCAAAGACAAAGACGAACTCATGCCTCCGCCCAAGACCGGCAAAACCCTCACGCCCGAACAAAAGAAAATCATCGAGACGTGGATTGCTTCCGGAGCCAAGTACGAAGAACATTGGTCTTTCCGTCCGATAGCCAAACCCGCGCTCCCCCCCAAGCGCTCCTCCGATCACCCCATCGACCGCTTTCTCGAGAATTCCCTCTCCAAAGAAAAGTTGGCCCTCTCCCCAGAGGCGGATCGGATCACGCTTTTGCGGCGTCTTTACTTTGATCTGATCGGCATGTCCCCCAATCCCAAGGAAGCCGATCTCTTCTTAAATGATTCATCGACCGAGGCTTTCGAGCAACTGGTCGACCGCCTGCTTGCGGACGAACGCTTCGGTGAGCGGATGGCCGTCCACTGGCTTGATCTGGTGCGCTTTGCCGACACCATCGGTTACCACAGCGACAACTTCATGGAAGTCTCCGCCTACCGGGACTACGTAATCGAGGCTTTCAACGACAATTTGCCCTACGACCAATTCGTAATCGAGAATATCGCCGGCGATCTGCTACCGGAGGCGAGCAACCGTCAAAAAGTCGCTTCCGGGTACAACCGTCTACTACAGACCACGCAGGAAGGCGGCGCCCAACCGGACGAATACGTCACCATCTACCAAGCCGACCGGGTGCGCAACTTCGGAAACGTTTGGTTGGCCGCCACAACCGGATGCGCTCAGTGCCATGATCACAAATACGATCCGTTCACGATCAAAGACTTCTACTCGCTGGCCGCCTTTTTTGCCGACATCAAGGAAAAAGCCGTTGGAAGAAGAACCCCCAACCTCACCCTCCCCACGCCGGAGGAGGAAGCCCGACTCAAGGAACTCGAAGTCAAGTTGGTTCAAGTGGAAAAAGTCCAAAAGGAACGCAAGACGGATACGGATCGCCAAAAAAAGGAACTTCTCGCCCAGCTTCACGATCTGGTCGACAAGGTGGTCTACGCAGAACCCAAAGCCGATTCCTCCACTGATTCGGAACGGATTTTTGTTGAGGACGCCCCTCCATCCGACGCGACTCTGAACGGCGAGTGGAAAATTGCCCAAGCGCCCGACCCCGTGTTCTCGGGCAAGAAATCAATTGTCCGCGAAGGCACCGGCAACAACCAGCATTTCTTTTGGCAGTCCAAATCTCCCTACGAAATCGCCTCCGACGAAGACGAGTTTTTCGCCTACGTCTTTCTCGACCCCATCGACCCGCCCAAGCAAGTCATGCTTCAATTCAACGACGGAACCTGGGAACACCGAGTCTATTGGGGCAAATCGCTCATTCCCTATGGCCGGGAAAACACCGTTGGGAAGGTCAAAATGGGAGAACTGCCCAAGACCGGAGAATGGATCCGTCTCGCCGTAAACGCCAAGAAAGTCGGACTCAAGCCCAAAGCCAAGGTCAACGGCATCGCCTTCACCCAATTCGACGGCAAAATCTTCTGGGACAAAGTCGGGGTAAAATCGACCCGCGACCCGCGCTCCGACCCCACCCTTTCCCTTGCCAAATGGACCGACTCCGTAAAATCGGACAAGAACCTTCCCGGTGACGTCGCGAAGGCCGCCAAGAAAGCCGCAAAAGACCGCTCGGAAAAGGAGTCTCAATTGCTCCGCCGACATTTTCTCGCCTATGTTTTCCCCAAGGTGCCGGAAGGAATCAAAAAATTTCGGGAAGAGGCTCGAAAGCTCGAGCAGGAATCAACCAAGAGCGCTCAGGAGCTCAAGAAAGCCCAAGACGCCGTAGCCAATGCCAAGAAGGGATTCCGCACCATGCTCGTATCCCAGGCCGGTGCGCCGCGCATGGTCAAGATACTTCCCCGGGGCAACTGGTTGGACAAAAGCGGTGAAGAAGTTCAACCCGCCATTCCCGAGTTCATGGGCAAACTCGATACCGGAGACTTGCGGGCCACCCGTTTGGACTTGGCCAAGTGGGTCGTCGCCAAAGACAACCCCCTCACCGCCCGGGCGTTCGTCAACCGGACCTGGAAACTCTTCTTCGGCTACGGACTCTCCCGTCGACTCGATGACCTAGGTGGACAAGGCGAACCCCCGACTCATCCCGAACTGCTCGACCATTTGGCAACCGGCTTCCGGGACGGCAATTGGGACGTCAAAGTCTTGGTCAGGAAAATCGTCACCTCGCAAGCCTACCGCCAAAGTTCCCTTCCTCGCGGAACCCTCGCCACGGAAGATCCCGGCAACCGCCACTACGCCCGTCAATCCCGCTTCCGCGTGGATGCCGAATTCGTCCGGGACAGCGCCCTGTCGATCAGCGGACTGCTCGTTCAGAAGATCGGAGGCAAAAGCGTCAAGCCCTACCAACCCGCCGGCTATTGGCAACACCTCAACTTTCCCGCCCGCAAGTGGCAAGCCGGACAAGGAGACGATCTCTACCGCCGAAGCCTCTACACCTTCGTATGCCGAAGCTTCCCCCACCCCGCCATGGTCGCCTTTGACGCACCCAGTCGCGAAGAATGCGCCGCCGAGCGTCCGCGGTCCAACATTCCCCAGCAAGCCCTCGTACTGCTGAACGATCCCGTGTTCGTGGAAGCGGCCAATTATTTGGCCGAACGCCTCCTGAAGCAAGGAGAGGCAACGGACGCCCAAAGGCTTGAAAAAATCTTTTCCCTCACCCTTACCCGCAAGCCCACCAAGCAAGAGCAAACCATCCTGCTTGAACTATTGGCAGAGCAACGCAAGCGCTATCAAGACGACGAGAAGTCCGCCCTCGAGCTTCTTTCCACCGGAGTCAAGCCCATCGACAAATCCCTCAAGCCCGCTGAACTGGCCGCCTGGACGAGTATCTCCCGGGCCATGCTCAACCTTTACGAAACCACCGCCCGATTCTGAGAACTTACCTGTAACGAACCGAAAGAACCATGGACCCTACAACCTTCATCAACCGTCGCAGCTTTCTCAACCAAGCCACCGTGGGGATCGGAGCAACAGCCCAGACGAGCATGCTCTCGGCCAACGCCCGGGCCAACCCCAAGGACTGGCCGGCCAACCTACCCGCAGGAGCCAAA
>JAYOII010000184.1:0-6462 GCA_038118685.1 Opitutia bacterium | reverse complement strand
AATTTCGCTATCTTCGCTAACACTTAATGCTCCGCAAATCGCATCCGTATTCATCGCAGTAACTCCTTGACCTCCGCGTTTTCTGGGAGTTACGGAATCAACCTCCTCTTCACCTTTGCCACCATTGGGAAGAAAAGCGCTGAATTTAGTGCGAATTCCCAAGCCGTTTTGAGCCGCGATAAGAAGAAGTTTGGAGTCATCCACGACAAGAAAATTAATGACTTGATCCTTGTCTTTCAGGCGAATCCCACGGACTCCACGAGTAACTCGGCCTTGATCTCTTAATTGATCGCAGCTAAACCGCAAGCCTTTGCCACTTCTTGTTAAAATCAAAAGTTGATCTGAGGATTCGGCTCTGATGGCCTTGAGAACATTGTCACCTTCATCAACGTTGATTCCTATTATTCCGCCTTTTCGATGATTTCTGTACGCACTTATTTTGGTTTTTTTAACTACACCTCTTTCGGTGCAAAGTACAAGAGACTCTTCGGAATCAAAAGAGTCAATAGATATTAGAGATGATACTTTTTCGTCTTTCTGCATCTCCAGAAGATTAATAATGTTACGACCTTTGGAAATTCGACTGCCTTCGGGTATTTCGTATGCTTTTGAAACATAAACTCGACCATTTTTCATGAAGAACATAAGAGTATCATGAGCGTTGCATGTGGTTAGAATATCAACAGGATCCTCATCTTTTTGACCACTTCCAATTACACCTTTGCCACCCCTGTTTTGTACGCGGAATTCTTCAACGCTCATCCTCTTGATGAAGCCCATTTTAGTAATGGTTACAACGCACCCGTCATTTGGTATGAGATCTTCCATCCGGACATCGCCTTCAACATCAGAAATAATTGTTTTTCGTTCATCTGCGTAGGTAGATTTTAAGGCGATCAATTCCTCTTTGATCAATGCAAGTAGTTTATGTTCATTTTCAATAATTTCCTTCAAGCCGGCAATTACGTTCATGAGTTCAGCATATTCAGCATCAATTTTTTCACGCTCCATGCCGGTCAACTGATATAACCTCAAGTCAAGAATGGCGTTCGCCTGCCGATCACTCAAAGAATACTTTTCGACGAGTCTTTCCTTCGCTTCCGTTCGATTAGAAGAAGCTCGTATTATTTTAACAAAGTCATCTAGGTTATCCAGTGCAATCTTGTAGCCTTCGAGAATGTGGGCTCGGTCTTCCGCCTTTCTGAGTCGAAACTGAGTGCGCCGAAGGGTTACTTCTCTTCTGTGCTCGATATAACACTCCAATGCTTCCTTGATATTGAGCTGCCTGGGTCTTAGTTTGTCCAATGCCAACAAAATCACACCGAAACTGCTTTCCATTGCAGTGAGCTTGTACAATTTGTTCATTGTCACCCGTTCAATTTCGCCCATCTTCAACTCTACTACGATACGGGTGGTTTCGGTTGATTCGTCCCGCAAGTCGCTGACGCCATCGAGAATCTTTTCCTTCACTAAATCGGCTATGCGAGTGACCAATGTCGCGCGATTAACGTTATAGGGAATCTCGGTAATAATAATTTGTTGCTTACCACTAGGAAGATCTTCGGTGTGCATGGATCCACGCATTCGAACAATACCTCTACCTGTTCTCATGTAGGACTCGATGCCCGAACGACCTGCGATGCTACCACCAGAGGGGAAATCCGGGCCTGGTAGGTGCCGCATAATATCGTCCACAGTAGAAGAGGGCTGATCAATAAGGCTGCATATTGCGTCAATCAATTCCCCCAAATTATGGGGAGGAATGTTGGTGGCCATTCCGACGGCTATGCCAGTGGATCCGTTCATCAGAAGACTTGGCAAAGAAGAGGGAAGAACAGTCGGCTCCGTTGAGCTTTCTTTATAATTCGGGGCAAAATTTACCGTATCCTCGTCGATATCCTTGAGTAATTCTTCTGAGATTTTGGTTAGACGGCATTCGGTATATCGGTAGGCTGCTGCGGAATCTCCGTCCACAGATCCAAAATTGCCTTGTCCATCAACCAATGGATACCTCATGACCCAGGGTTGGGCCATTCTGACGAGAGTATCATAAACGGAACTGTCTCCATGTGGATGATAATTCTTGAGGACTTCCCCAACCACGCCCGCGCATTTGTCATAAGGGCGATTATGGAGCAAACCTTCGCGCATCATTGCGTACAAAACTCGTCTTTGAACTGGCTTGAATCCATCGCGCACGTCTGGCAGAGCTCGACTTACGATGACCGACATCGAATAGTCGATGTAAGCCGACTGCATTATTTCACTGATATTTCCGGATATAAGTGATGTATTTGTGTCCATTGTAAAAAAAGTTAGGCGTCGAGAAATGACACATTCAATGCATTATCCTCAATAAAAGCTCGTCTTGGGGCAACTTCTTCGCCCATTAACATTGTGAACATATTGTCGGCGGCAATTGCATCATCAATTCCTACTTTGATCAAACTTCTCGTGGCAGGATCCATGGTCGTTTCAAATAATTGTTTTGGGTTCATTTCGCCAAGACCTTTGTATCTCTGAATATGCAGTCCTTTACGACCAAGAAGACGTATGTGTTCCAAAAAATGAGTCAAACCATTCAATTCCAGAGCCTCGTTATCATCCGCATCGTTTTTAATGGGAATAAATCGATAGTCGGATGAACCTTCTTTGGGAACGAAAAAGTCATGTCCGACATCCAATTCATGACATTTTCCAAGAAGCTTTTCGATTTCATGAGATTCGTATATTTCATACAGAGAAATTCTTTGGGTAACCATGGTGGAACCTGTTTGAACTTCTCTTGTGATCGTGCCAGTTGAATCCTCATCGGAGATTCCCTGTGATTGCATGAAACCTGCTCGGGACTCCGAATCCTTTAGGAATCGTATTTCCTCTTCATTACCAGTACGGATTCTAGCTAGATAACGAGGAAGCGATTTAGAATCTTCTTGGTATTGAGTCAATAATCGTTGGAGAGTGCATCCATATCTGTTAATGCCTTTTCCAACCGCTTCAATTTTCAAAAAAAGATCAGTTATTTTTAACAGGTCTTCTTGTGAATAAAGTTTGTTGTCGGAGGATCTGAGAAATTGTATGTCGTCACAACCGAGGGAAATAAGGATTTTACTCATTTCAGCATCATCCTGAACATATTGTTCGGTCTTTCTTCGCTTGATTTTGTAAAGAGGAGGACGTGCAACGTAAATATAACCGTTTTCGATCAATCCCTTCATTTGCCTAAATATAAACGTAAGAAGCAAAGTCCGGATATGAGCGCCGTCGACATCCGCATCGGTCATTATTATGATCTTGTGATAGCGAGCTTTCGATGCATCGAAAGCACCCTCTCCCTCATGATCCCCTATTCCCGTTCCTACTGCAGTAATCAGGCTCCTGATTTCGGCGTTGTTTAGAACTTTGTCCAGTCGAGCTTTTTCGACGTTCAGAAGTTTACCCCGAAGAGGCAAGATTGCTTGAGTGAGTCTATCGCGACCTTGTTTCGCCGAACCTCCGGCAGAATCTCCTTCCACGATGTAGAGTTCACTTTTGGAAGGATCTTTTTCGGAGCAATCCGCCAGTTTACCAGGCAACCCCCCACCTGAGAGGGCACCTTTCCTCACAGTCTCGCGAGCTTTTCTTGCGGCTTCTCTCGCCCGGGCCGCATGAATGACCTTGATGATAAGTTGCTTGGCTTCATCCGGGTTCATTTCGAAGTGATACTTCATTTTTTCACCCACGATCTTTTGTACGATTCCGTCCACCTCTCGGTTAGACAATTTTGTCTTGGTTTGTCCTTCAAATCTTGGCTCAGGCACCTTGACGGAAATGATTGCAGTCAACCCTTCGCGAACATCATCGCCAGTCAGCGAAAGATCCTTTTCTTTCAACATATCGTTCTGCCTGGCGTAATTGTTGATGACCCGGGTCAAGGCCGTCCTGAATCCCGACAAGTGCGTACCACCCTCCACATTGTGAATGGAGTTGGCATAGGAATAAATTTGGTCACTGAAGGAATCATTGTAAATAAGAGATACTTCCAACTTAATGGTACCTACACCGGATTCAGCCGGTGCTTCACCGGAAAAAGAAATGGGTTTGTCGATGATGCAATTCTTGTTTTGATTAAGGTAAAGCACGTATTCACTGATACCATCCTCAAACAAGAAATCATTACTGCGATTGTCCTTATCATCTTTTAGAACAATTTTTACGCCCGGATTAAGAAACGCCAACTCTCTCAAGCGCTTGGCCAAAACATCAAACTTGAATTCTCTTGTTTCGGTAAAAATTTGTTCGTCGGGCATGAAGGTGATTTTCGTGCCCGTCGACTTGGAAGATCCGACAATCTCGAGAGCTTGGGTCGTCTTTCCTCTGGAAAACTCCATTTTGTGTATGCTTCCATCCCTTCGCACCTCAGCTACAAACCACTCCGACACAGCGTTTACGCATTTGGCTCCGACTCCGTGCAAGCCTCCCGACACCTGATACGCGCCCTTTCCGAATTTTCCTCCAGCATGAAGGTTGGTGAGAACCAATTCGAGAGCTGGCATATTGTGCTTTGGGTGCATATCCACGGGGATACCTCTCCCGTCGTCTTGAATAGAGCATGAGCCATCGGTATGAAGATGGACGGTAATTTCTGAACAAAATCCCGCCAAGGATTCGTCGATCGAATTATCGACTATTTCAAATACACAATGATGAAGCCCCCGTTCATTGGTATCTCCGATATACATGTCGGGTCTTTTTCTAACCCCTTCGAGTCCCTCCAGTTTTTGAATTTTGGAGGAGTCGTATTTTTCCTCTTGGTCGTTTGCGGAATCTTTATCTTCGGGCATGTGAATTTTTTAAATTTGGTGGGTTGACAACAATAAAACTATTAGTGCAACTAATTGATTCTTCTGAGTTGCACAGAGAGAGGAATTTTTTTGTTCGGACTAGCGTTCAGTATTTTATCCTAGCCAATTCGCCATGTTCCCGTCAAGTGAGGACTTGTTTAAAAATGCTTCATTTGAATTCATGCTTTAGATCCATGCATGACTTGACGAGAGATGATTAAATTCCGCTATAGCTCTCTTACCCAAGCTATTACGATTATATTTCTTTGATATCGTCCAAGTCTTTTAGATGATTTTCCCTTGTTGACCATCGGTTTGATTGTCAGTGCATGCAAACTTTCTTCGAAATTTTCTTTGCTTCTTATGACAAATTTTTTGAAAAGCACCATTTCGTTGCTCTTCCAAGACTTTTTTTTACGACTGAATTTTAGGTTCTGTCATAAATTTTATTAATTCTAAATCGTCCTTTAAGGAATCAATCCCCAGATCAAGGAAACAAGCACTACCGTTCCGGCAAAGTAAATTAGATTGAAGAAAATCCCTATTTTCAAAAAGTCCTTAAATCGATATCCGCCTACCGTATAGACAAAGGTATTGGTTTGATAACCAATAGGCGTAACAAAACTAGCCGAAGCGGCTATACATGCGGTCAAGACATAGGCCCGGGCCAACTCCTGACCTTCGGGGGTGGGGCCTAACATTTCATAAGCCAAAGCCAAGGCAATAGGGGCCATGATCACAATGGTTGCATTATTCGACAAAAGTTCGGTTAAGACCGCAGTGATCAAATAGAGCATCACCAGCACCGCAAAATGATGCCATGACGGATCGAAAAAATTCATGCCCACTTGACCGACGACCGAAGCAATCATTGCCGAAACTCCGGTTGATTGCATCGTCAGCCCAAGGGCAAGCATACCGTAGATTAAAATCAATATATTCCACTCAATCGATTGATAAGCCTCGCTGGGTTTGATGCAACCCGTCACCAGCAACAATGATACGCCTACTATCGAAGCCACGGATATGGGCAGCACTCCGAAGGTTGCGACCGCTATGACCGAAACCAAGACCGTCAAAACAATCGGCGCCTTTCTTTTCATATTGCTGGCGGGAAGGGCCGGTTGATCCAATAGGATTATTTCTTCCGAATTTCTTACGCGTTCGATGGATTCCTCCGTTCCCAACAACAGGAGTGAGTCTCCGGATTGAAGTTTAATTGCTTCAATTTGGTCGCTGAGGTTTTTTCCTCTTCGGTGGAGCGCCAGTATCGTTATGTTGAATCGCGTCCGAAAACTCGCGTCCGAAAGGGTTTTGGAAATCAGAGAGGACGAAGGCCCCACGATACCTTCGACCATGACTCCGGTTTTTGCAGAAATTTGCTCGATTCCCAATTGAGATTCGCTCAACAAATCAACGCCTTCCAATTCCCTTGCCTCTATGATGCCCTGGGGACGACAGGACAAGACGAGGCGGTCGCCGATCGCCAGTACAAGCTCAAGAACGTTTGGTGCGGCTGATTTCCCTTTCCGGACAACGTCAAGCACTCGAACTCCGGAGAGAGACGCTATTTCTGATTCTCCTATTTTCTTTCCTAAAAGGGGAGACCCTTCCAATACAACCGCTTCGGTCAAGAATT
>JAYOII010000183.1:0-6495 GCA_038118685.1 Opitutia bacterium | reverse complement strand
GGGCGATTCATGGTCGGTTGTTTCAGCGACGAGAGGCCTTTCTACGTAGATCCATGGTCCGGGGGAAGAATCCATGAAGTCGATCAGGTCGAGGAATACCTGGGAGATTATTCGATCGAGGACTCGGGTTCGGCCTTGTTGCCGATTACGGTGGCCGACACCTTGGTCCGAGGTTGCCGGAATTTGATTCATCATTACCTCAAGGCCGAGGACCCGGAGAAGTCCGGGCTTTTCACGACCTTTGTTCTCGAATTCGAACGAATTCAACGGACCGCCGCCAGTGCCTGAAGAGTCTCTTGAGATAGGCAAGTTGCGAGCCTTTGCCGAAGGGCAGGTAGGCTTGGCCGTTTTGGGTTGTCCCATCGCTCATTCGATCAGCCCCCAGCTTCACAATGCGGCTCTGAAAAAGATGAGCGAAACCAACCCGATCTACGCCAATTGGCATTATCACAAGATAGAGGTGCCTTCGAGCGAACTTTCCGAGGCCTTGCCCAGATTGGCCGAATTGGGTTACCGTGGCATCAACCTGACCATTCCTCACAAAGTTGAGGTTTTGCCTTTGGTTGACTTGATCGATGAGGAAGCCAAGGTCATGGGGGCGGTGAACACCCTGCGATGGAACGGGACCGGGTGGGCGGGCAGCAATACGGATGGCTACGGCTTGGAGAAGGGGGTTGCGGGGAACTTGGGCGTCGCCCTGGAAAGCTCGGAAGTCTTGGTTCTGGGAGCCGGCGGAGCCGCCCGGGCCGCGGTGGCGAAATGCCTGCTGAGGGGATGTGCGAAAGTTTGGGTAGGCAACCGTTCCTTGGGCCGCTTGTCGGAAATGAGCAAAGCCTTGGGAGAGGTATTCGGGGAGGAGCGAATTCATCCCTTTGCCTTGTCGGAAATGCCCCCGGAAATCAGGGAATTGGATAATCTCTTGGTGATCAACGCTACTTCTTTGGGCCTTCGGGAAAACGACCCTTCTCCCCTGTCGTTATCCGGTCTGCCGTCCGGGGCAAAAGTTTACGACATGATTTACAGCCCTCCGGAAACCGCTTTGCTCAAGGAAGCCGAATCGCTTGGAATGCCTGGTGCGAACGGGTTGTCGATGCTTGTTCATCAAGCAGCCAAAGCCTTGGAGATTTGGACCCGGGCCCGTGTTCCTTCCGAAGTCATGCTTCGGGAAGCGAGACTGGCCATGGAGGTTGAGCGATGACTTGGGTCGACTTTCTTTCGAATGAAGCGGGGATGCTTCTTGTCGGGCTAGCTTTGGGTGCGGTGGCGGGTAGCTTTCTGAACGTTTGCGGGCACCGGATTCCTCTCGGTCAATCGGTCGTGACTCCCCGTTCCCGTTGTCCCCGATGCAAATCTCCCATTCCCTGGTTCAGAAACCTCCCGGTGTTCACTTGGTTGATTCAGGGGGGGAAGGCGAGTTGCTGTGCTTTCAGGATTCCGTTGCGGTATTGGCTGGTGGAGGTGTTTGTGGCCATGATATTCGGTTTTCTTTTTCACAGGTATTCGCTAATACCAACCTTGGGGCCTTTGATCGCAGGATGCATCTTCGCTTGGATCATGATCGGTGTGGTGGTGGTGGACATGGAGCATATGATCATTCCGGATCGATTCAGCATGGGGGGGGCCATAGGAGGAGTGCTTTTATCGATGGCCTTTCCTTCCATTCACCAAATCAGTCAGTCGACCGAATTCCTGGATCGTCTGGGCGGGGGCATGCATTCCTTGGTTGGATTGCTCGTAGGTTCCGCTTGCTTGTACTGGATCGGAATCCTTGCTGAAAAGGCCCTTAACAAAGAAGCGTTGGGAGAAGGCGACGTAAAATTATTGGGCTGCATCGGCGCCTTCTGTGGTTGGAAGGGCGCGATCTTCGCCATTTTCGGCGGTGCGACGTTGGGGGCTCTTGTTCTGCTTCCGGTTATGGTTGTCGGGAGGTTGAGAGCCAACGGCAAAGAAGACGCCGAAAGCATCACTTGGGGGCAGGAAGTCCCTTTTGGGCCATACCTCGCCTTGGCGGGCTTGCTTTATTTGACTTGCATCCGGTCATGGGTGGACGGATGGTTTGATTCCATCGTTTTGGTTTTTCAGGGCTAAACCTTGGGTTAACTCCCTTTTTCGTTGAAAACCTTCTTTGTTGAAGGCATTTTTCACAAGCTTGTTTACGTAATCCAAAAATTCTCTCCATGAAAAAACTCCTTGTTGCCAATCGTAGTGAAATCGCCGTCCGTATTTTTCGCTCTGCGACCGAACTTAACCTTCGGACAGTTGCCATTTACGCTGAGGAAGACAGGTTCGGCGTCCATCGGTTCAAGGCCGACGAAGCTTATTTGGTCGGGAAGGGGAAGGGCCCGGTTGCCGCTTACCTTGACATTGATTCGATTATCTCCCTGGCCAAGGAAAAGGGGGTTGATCTCATTCATCCGGGTTACGGTTTCCTCTCGGAGAACGCAGAATTTGCAAGAGCCTGTGAAAACGCGGGCATCACCTTCGTCGGACCCCGACCGGAATTGCTCGAAAGCATGGGAGACAAAGTGGCTGCAAAAAAAGCCGCGGACAAGGCCGGCGTTCCCACTTTGCCTGCCACGCCCAAGGCAGTTTCCAAGCCTCGCGAGGCCCTTGAATGGGGACGAAAGATAGGCTTCCCCCTGATTATCAAGGCTGCCTTCGGCGGAGGGGGCAGGGGGATGCGTGTGGTAACCAAGGAAAAGGACTTGGAACCCATGCTGGAGGAGGCTCAAGGCGAAGCCGAGCGCGCGTTCGGCAACCCGGCGGTTTTTCTTGAGCGTTACGTTGCCAGGGCAAAGCATTTGGAGGTTCAAGTGCTTGGCGACAGGAAGGGGAACGTCGTGCATCTGCACGAGCGGGACTGTTCGGTTCAAAGGCGTTACCAGAAAGTGGTGGAGGTGGCGCCCTCGATCGGCATTCCGATGGAAGTTGTTTCCGACTTGTGCCAGGCCGGGGTCGAATTGGCCCGTAAGATAGGTTACGACAATGCGGGTACGGTCGAATTCTTGTTGGACCAGGATACCAACGAATGGTTTTTCATCGAAATGAATCCCCGAATTCAGGTCGAGCATACCGTGACCGAACAGATTACCGGGATAGACATTGTACGGTCACAGATTTTGGTGGCGATGAATCAGGGTTTGCATTCCGCCAAAATCGGCATTCCTCAACAGGCTGAAATTCCGAGAAACGGATGCGCCGTGCAATGCCGAGTCACAACGGAGGATCCCGAAAAGGACTTCACGCCCGACTACGGCAAAATTCTCAGCTATCGTTCCGCTGCCGGTTTCGGTGTTCGCCTGGACGGAGCCATGGGGGATACCGGGTCCATCATTACTCCTTTTTACGATTCCCTTTTGGTCAAGCTTACCACGTCGGGTCCCAATCTCCCTCAGGCATTGGACCGAATGCACAGAGCGTTGAGGGAAATGAGAATCAGGGGGGTCAAAACGAACATCCCGTTTCTTGAAAACGTAATTAATCACAAGGATTTCGTTGCCGGGAAGGCGACCACCAAGATGATCGACGTTACGCCCGACTTGTTCAAGTTCAAGGCTCGTCGGGACAGGGCTTCCAAGCTCCTGAGCTACTTGGCTGAGATCATTGTGAACGGCAATCCTCAGATCAAGGGCCGCACCCGCGTGGAAAACCCCTTGCCCCTGATCGAACCTACCTTTGATTCAAGACAAGATCCACCCGAGGGGACCCGCGATTTGTTGCTTTCAATGGGGGCCGAAAAGTTTTCCAAGTGGCTTCGGAAACAAAAACCTCTTATGGTGACGGACACCACGTTGAGAGATGCTCACCAATCTCTTTTCGCTGCTCGCATGAGATCCTATGATATGCTTGCGGTTGCCGACTTCATCAGCCGACGGGCGTCCGGTCTGTTCAGCCTCGAGATGTGGGGCGGCGCGACTTTTGACACCTGCATGCGTTTTTTGGGCGAATCCCCGTATGAACGGCTTCGCTTGCTCAGGGAAAAGATTCCAAACGTGCTTTTTCAAATGCTCTTGAGAGGTTCGAATGCGGTCGGCTATGCGAATTACCCGGATAACGTCGTGCGGGAATTCGTCGTGCATGCATCGGAAGCCGGCATGGACGTTTTCCGCATATTCGATTCACTCAACTACTTGCCCAACCTGAAGGTCGCCATGGAGGCGGTAAACGAGCGGACTTCTTCTCTTTCTGAAGCCGCCGTCAGCTTCACGGGGGACTTCACCGACTCGACTGAAGAAAAGTACGTCTTGAAATACTACGTCGACTTGGCCAAGGAATTGGAAAAAATGGGAGCTCATATTCTCGCACTCAAGGATATGGCGGGGCTTTGTCACCCTACGGCCGCCCATCGCCTGGTCAAGACCCTGAGGAACGAAGTATCCATCCCCATTCACTTTCATACGCACGATTCCAGTGGGATTGCCTCAGCCTCTGTTCTCAAGGCCTCCGAGGCCGGGGTCGACGTGGTCGACTTGGCCATTTCTTCCCTTTCCGGTTGTACGAGTCAGCCCAACTTGAACTCGGTAGTCCATTCTCTTCGCAATGCCCCTCGTTCGACCGGCTTGGACGGCGAGGCTCTCAACGAGCTTTCGATCTACTGGGAAGCAGTCAGGCAATATTATGCGCCCTTTGACAGTTCGCCTCCTTTTGGCAGTGCCGAAGTCTTTGATCACCAAATGCCCGGAGGGCAATATACGAATTTGCGCGAACAGGCCGCTGCCCTTGGTTTGGGGAAAAGATGGCCGGACGTCGTCAAAACCTACCGCGAGGTAAACAAGATGTTGGGAGACATCGTCAAGGTGACTCCGAGCAGCAAGAGCGTGGGGGATCTTGCGATCTTTCTCATTACCAAGGGAGTCAAGCCCGAGGATCTTGTAAACCTTCCCGCCGAGACCGGTTTTCCCGAATCGGTCATCGATCTTCTCTCGGGAAATCTCGGGCAACCCAAAGGCGGTTGGCCAAAGGCCGTCCAGAAAGTCATTCTTGGAGGAAGAAAACCTCTGAGAGGCAGACCGGGGGCCTCCGCCAAAAAAATCGATTTGAAGAAAAGCATGAGTTCTCTCCGTCGCAAACTTGGTCGAAAAGCCACCGAGGACGATCTTTTCTCATCTCTGATGTACCCGAAGGTTTTTGATGATTTTCAGGATTTTCGTAATAAATACGGTGACGTTTCCGTCTTGCCTACCACCGCTTATTTTCACGGGTTGGAACCAGGAGAGGAGATATCCGTTGATATCGAGGAGGGCAAAACCCTGTTTGTCAAATTGTTGCATGTCGGTGACCCTGATGAAAAAGGGATTCGGTCCCTTACTTTCGAGCTGAATGGGAAAGCCCGTACGACCATGGTGCAAGACAGGTCGGTAAAGGGGGAGGCCAAGGCGAGGGAAAAAGCCGACCCTTCCAATCCGATGCACGTCGGTGCGCCGATTCCCGCCATGGTCAGCAGCATTGCCACCAGTGTGGGCAAGTCCATTTCGAAGGGTGAAAAAGTGGCCGTGCTCGAAGCCATGAAGATGCAAACGACCTTGTATGCATCTGCGGATGGAACCGTTGACGACATTTTGGTTCGGGTCGGAGATTCAGTCGAGTCGAAGGACTTGATAGCCCGCCTGCGCTGATTGTCATTAAAGATTTTCCATTTTCATCCGATTATGCAGGCGAGATGAGTATGCTTGCCATATTTCGCCTGAATCAGTTTTTCCTCTTGGCTTTGTTTTTGTCGTCGATCTTCGCGACTTTTGCAGAGGCGAAGAGACTGCGCGTACCCGAACCCAACTTGGAAAGAGCCTTGGCCGAAACCCTCGGGGTGCCTCGGGAAGAGCTAACCGAGGAGTTGGTAGCCAAAAACCTCCGGTTCTTGGATGCCGGCAATCGTCAACTCAGAGACTTGACCGGTTTGGAAGTCGCCGAGAACCTGGAAGTTCTCAACCTGCGGGAAAACCTGATCGAAGACATCTCCCCCTTGGCCAATTTGCCCAACTTGGTTCGATTGGATCTTTCGGGTAATCAAATCAGAAACCTTACCGCTTTAGAATCTCTTTCGCTTGAGCGGATGAGACAAGAAATTTTTCAAATCCAAGTTTCCCTCCAGTCCAAAACTTTGCCTAAGGACGAGAAGGCCAAGCTGATCGTGAAGCTCTCCGGAATCGTCGGGAGGATAAATCGAGGAACTTGGTCGTTGCAGTTCCTCTCTCTTGCAAACAACAAGTTGCTCGGGCTTTCCGGGATTGGCCGTCTGACTTCCCTCCGTCACTTGGACGTTTCCGGCAATTCCCTGATTGACTTGGAGGGTGTCGGGCAATTGCAAAACTTGGTCACCCTGTCCGCTCAAGGTAATCAGCTTGGCAGGATCGAGTCTTACGTGGACGTCGACAAAGACAAGAGATACACTCCGGGCATAGATCAATTGAAGGACGAAAGCGGCAATGGGAAAAGAGACACCGATCCGTTGATCGAACTCCGGGGTTTGCCCAGCTTGATCAACCTGTATCTGCATGA
>JAYOII010000182.1:0-6583 GCA_038118685.1 Opitutia bacterium | reverse complement strand
CCCGTTGCTGGAACGGCCCGGCCTTGGTCGGTGGTTACTTGCTCGCTCGCAACGGAACCGAAATCGCCTGTTTCGACTGGGCCAAGAGGGATTGATTCGAAGAATCGTTTTCCAGACTCAAAGCCAGTGAGCCTGCAAAAACAGGGAAAGGAAGAGAAAGCATTCGCTGTTCTCATGTCGGCTTTCGTGGTCGTTCTCGTGTTGACCAACGTTATCGGCGTTAAGCTTTTTCTGGCCTTTCCGAAACTTTTGCCGAATGGTTTTTTCGGTGAACCCATCACCCTGACGACCGGGATCCTTACCTACCCGATCACCTTTCTGCTCACCGACGTGGTGTGCGAGGTTTACGGCAGCAAAAGAGCAAAATTGATGGTCTTTACGGGATTCGTGATGAGCCTACTCTCGCTCGTGCTCATCCAAACGGCTTCTCTCGTACCGGGTTCTCCGGTTTGGCCATCAGGCAACCCGCACTTTGACTCGGTCGATGACATGCAAACTGCCTACGAATCGGTCTTTTCCTTGCCGGGGATCTTGATCTTCGGTTCCATGACCGCCTACCTGATCGCTCAATTGGTCGACGTCAGGCTTTTTCATCTGTTCAAGCGACTGACGGAGGGTCGTCACCTATGGCTTCGTAACAACGGATCGACCATGGTTTCCCAACTTATCGACACCATCATCGTTAACAGCATATTCCTTGGTTACGGCTTGGGCTTGGACTGGGCAGTGATTGGGAAAATTATTTTGGCTTCCTACGTGTTCAAGATTCTTTTTGCAGCCATAGACACCCCTTTTGCCTACTTTGGGGTATCCCTGCTTCGCCGCTACCTCGCCAAAAGTCCCTCGTAAAAAAGACTCCCTGGCTGATTTTTTTGATGAGCGGACTCGTTTTGCTCAAACGATCATGTTGTCGAAAAACTACGAAGCAAAGGGAAGCTCCTCCCAACAGGTCGTGTAGCGGGCGGTCCGGCTTTCGCGCTTCATGCTCCAGGAACGCCTGACTCCTTGGGCGGCCAAAAACGCTCCTGATTGGCCGTAACGGGCGGCGACTTCCTCGAGGGCGGCGACAAAACCACGCCGGCGCTCGTCACCGTGCTCCTCGAACAGGAGGGCTTGGCGCGTCCGACCGGGGATAAGATCGAGCAAGAGCACGCCCGCCTTTTTGTAAGCATAGCCCTTGCGGTAAATCGATCCAAGCAGGGCTTTTGCATTCTTGACGATGCGGATCGGATCATCGGTTGGTTCATCCAAAGAAAGAGTCCGGGAATTCGAGTATTGGGGCTGATCGGGTTTAAAACGGTTGGTCGTCAGAAAAACCTGTAACCCGCAGGCAAGCGAGCCTTCCGAGCGAACCTTGCGGCTGGCCCGGACCGCATAGTTGGCCACCGCTTCCTCCAGTTCCTCAAGACCGGTGACCGGTTTTCCGAAAGAGCGGGAACAACAGGTATTCTTCCGCGGTTGGGGAACCTCTTCCATTTCCAAACAGGCAATGCCCGACAATTCCCGTTGGGTTCGCTCGAGGGTCACCCCGCCGATTGCCCGGATTGCGGAGGAGGGAGCCCGAGCGAAAGCCCAAGCGTCCTGCAAGCCGATCCTGCGCAAGCGGACGCTGAGGCGACGCCCGACCCCCCAGACGTCCTCGATCGGAACGCGACCGATGAGGGTGCGATCCGTTTCGTCGATTTGGAGACACCCGGTCTTGTCTTTCTTGGCCAAGCGGTTGGCCAGCTTGGCCAATGTCTTCGTTTTGCCCAAACCGACGGAGATCGGAATACCCGTCCATTGGCGGACCGTCTCGCGCATCCGCTTGCTCAGGCCAAGCGGGTCAGGCAAGCCCCGCAGGCTGAGGACAGATTCGTCGATCGAGTAAATTTCCATTTCCGGGGCAAAGCGCGAAAGAACCGAAACCACGCGGCGCGACATGTCCCCGTAAAGCTCGTAATTCGAGGAAAAAACAACCACGCCGTTACGTCCGCACAATCTCTTGACCTGATGAAAAGGAGCCCCCATGGGAATGCCAAGCGCCTTGGCTTCGTTTGATCGGGCCACCGCGCAACCGTCGTTATTGGAAAGTACGATTACAGGACGTCCTTCAAGCGACGGGCGAAAAACGCGTTCGCAGGAGACGTAAAAATTATTGCAGTCGGCCAAGGCAATCACAAGGGGTGGATCACGTTCGTGACCACTCCCCAGAGATGCGTTTCGTCTTCTTCGTTCAAGGAAATGGGGGGGTAGTCGGGGTTTTCGGGCAGAAGCCAGGATTTGCCTTTGGCTTGGTGAAAGCGCTTGACCGTAAGCTCGCCGTTGAGCGAGACGATGACCACCTTGCCGTCCGTCGCCTCGACACTCCGGTCGACCACGAGCAGGTCGCCATCATGAATTCCGGCGTTGATCATGGAATCGCCCCGGGCCCGTACGAAAAAGGTGGCGCTCGGTTCATGCACGAGGTGGGCGTTCAGATCGAGAGATCCCTCGAGGTAATCGTCGGCGGGGGACGGGAAACCGGCGGAAACTCCGCTTGCGTACAAAGGCAAGGCATACTCCTTGCCTTGTACGAAACGCAAGACGCGCTCGACTTGGCTTTTCGGAATGCGTACCGGCCGGGTGGGCTCACCATATTGGTTGCTGCCCTTTGGACGGCCCGCTCCTTTTCGTCTTCCTCCTCTTGCGTTCACTTTTTGAAAATCGTTACGTTATTCAAAAAGGTCAAGAAAGGAAAAACAAATTTTGATCCAAGCGAACAACCAACACGCTCTATTTGGATGGATCAAATAGTCAAACAGGATTCTTTCACCCACTTGATCGCAGGAGCCTCGAAAGGGATTGGTCGCGCGCTTTTGAGTTCTAGCGTGGACAAGGGCGAACAAGTAATCGCCCTATCCCGCAGTCAACCCGACCCTTTGCCATCGGGTTGCCAATGGCTCACCGCAGATGCCAGGCAACCGGAAAGCTTTGCCGATGAACTTCCCGAAGTCATTCACAGGCTCACCTTTTGTCCGGGAAAAGTCATTCTCGGGCCACTCAAGCGCATCAGTCCCGAACAAGTGATGGAAGCCTACCGGACGAACGTGGTCGATGCCTTCGGGCTCATTCAAGCCTTGCTGCCCAAGCTTACCGACAGTTCGATCGTACTCATTTCCTCGGTGGCCGCCGGCACCGGTCTCCCGAATCATTGCGCGATTTCCGCCGCCAAGGCGGGATTGGAAGGTTTGGCTCTCGCCCTCGCCGCCGACCTTGCCCCCAAGACCCGGGTCAACGTGGTTGCTCCTACGCTGACCCCGACAGAGATGGGGCTCGCCATGGTCGGGGGAGAAAAGATGATTCCGATGATCGAAAACCGGCATCCCCTCAAAAGGCTACCTTCCGTAAAGGAAATTGCCGATACGATCTCCTTTCTTCATTCTTCCTCCGCCGCATCCATAACGGGCCAAGTATTCAAGGTGGACGGCGGCCTTTCCCATCTTCGAACTTCATGACTTCCAATTCTCAAAAGGGCTCCACGAACAAAACCATCGTTTGGTTTCGCAAGGATTTGCGTCTGCGGGATAATCCGACTCTTGAATTCGCCCTCGCCAACAAAAGAGAAATCATACCCGTATTCGTTTGGGACGACGAAGAGGGTGGGCATTGGAGTCCGGGCTCGGCTTCCCGGTGGTGGCTTCATCAAGCCCTCAAAAGCCTGGAAGACTCGATTGAAAAACACGGAGGCAGGTTTCTTTTCGCAAAAGGAAAACCCGCGGAGATTCTTCCTGAAATCGCAAAGGAAAACGGTGCAAGCGAAGTCCTCTATTCCAGAACCTACGATCCGGGTGGACTCGCCACGCAGGAAGCCGTGGAAGAAGCCCTCGATGCGGTCGGCATACGAAGCGAAAGTTTCAATGCCTCCCTTTTGAACGAACCTTGGGAAGTCAAAAATTCGTCAGGCAAACCCTTCCAGGTTTTCACTCCCTATTGGAGAAACTGCCGCAACGGCATTTACAAAAAACCTGCCGATTATTCGATCCGAAGCTTACTATTTGCAAATCAGCCTACCCCACGCGCCTCCCTGGACGATCTCGGTCTCCTGCCCGCTCATCCGTGGCACGAAAAACTCTTTTCGCACTGGGACGTTTCGGAGGTGGCCGGGCAAGCGCAAGTCGCCCATACGTCGCGCGAAATCGTTCATTCGTATGCTCACCTCAGAAACTCCCCGGGAACGGATGGAACCTCCCGCCTGTCTCCTTACCTTGCGTGGGGCTTGGTCAGTCCTCGGCAGGTTTGCCACTCGGTTTTGCAGAACGAACCCAAGGACACCAATCGGGGAGAAAACAAGTTTCTCGCCGAAATCGGATGGCGGGAATTTTCCTATCATCTGCTCTATCATTTTCCACGCATTCCGGATAGTCCCCTTCGCCCGAAATATTCCGCATTCCCATGGCTGTCGGACGAAAAGACTCTTCGCAAATGGCAAACTGGACAAACCGGCTACCCGATGGTCGATGCGGGCATGCGCCAACTCTACGAAACGGGTTGGATGCACAACCGGGTCCGTATGATCGTTGCCTCTTTCCTCGTCAAGCACCTCTTGCTTTCCTGGGAAGAAGGAGCCCGATGGTTTTGGGACACCTTGGTCGACGCCGATTTGGCCAGCAACACGCAGGGGTGGCAATGGGCCGCCGGTTGCGGAGCCGATGCGGCTCCTTACTTCCGGATTTTCAACCCGATCACTCAAGGCGAGAAGTTCGACAAAAGCGGACGGTATGCTCGCCGATGGATTCCGGAACTCTCGAACCTACCGAACAAATGGCTCTTTCGCCCGTGGGAAGCGCCTCGCGACTCATTGGAAGGCACGAGCCTTGAATTGGGAGAAAATTACCCGCACCCTTGCGTCGATCATTTCGAGGCACGGGCCCGCGCGCTGAAGGCTCTTTCTTCCTTGAAAGAAAGCTGACGTCTTACATGGGGTTTGTATTTTTCAGATGAGCGCCTGCGTGGTTTGGTTTCGTAAGTCGCTTCGCTTGCACGACAACCCCGCCCTGACGGCGGCCTGCCAAGAAAAAGGCATTTCCTCCATCATTCCCCTCTATGTCCTGGATCCGAACATATTGGGCCAAGACTTTGAAAAGTTCGGGCCAAACAGGCTGAGCTTTCTTTTCGAAAGCCTGCGCGACTTGGATTCTCGACTCTCGTCCGAGTACGCAAGCAAGCTCATCATCCTCAAAGGCGATCCCGTGCGGGCCCTCGAATGCCTTGCTCAAAAACTCGGTCCAAACTTGGATTCCCTTTACTGCGAATACGGCTCGGAACCCTACGAACGAGAAATCTTTTCTACGATCGAGCAAACCCTCCGCAAAAACAGTCCGGATTCGAAGATCAAAACATTCGGCGCCTTCCAGACCGTTTTGGACTTGGAAGAAACAATTGCTTCGCCCGCTTACCTCAACCCAAAGTCGATGAAGGACATGCTGAAATTGTTTTCCTCGAACTTGGGTACCGGGGAAAATGGTTTCTTCCAAGTCGAAGATCCACTCCCCCACCCCAGGCAACTCAAACCGCTCCCACCTTGCCGGTTCTTCAGCTCGTCCGGCCCGGCGAATCCGCTGCGTTCATACTCAAGCGATAAATTGAGCGACCTTCTGCCGATTTCTTTGAAAACTGAAATTCTGTCCCGGAATTCTTATTTTCCGGGGGGAGAAACCGAAGCGTTAGCCAGGTTGCAAAAGAAAGTTTCGGGGCAAGTTGATTTCGTCAACTCTTTCAGAAAACCCAAGACTGCTTCGACCAACGAACCGGATGAGCCTTTGGAACCGAGCACCACCGGTTTGTCTCCTTATCTGAGCACCGGTTGTCTCTCCGTTCGCATGCTATGGAAGGAGTGTGAAAAATGCTATCTTTCGGGCAACCATAGCAAACCTCCGGAATCCCTGCATGGGCAATTGCTTTTCCGGGAGATGTTCTATCTCCTCTCGAGATCGGTCGAGAATTGGGACCAAGATTCGGGAAACGAAATGTGCAAACCCATTGATTGGGATGATTTCCAAGCTGAAAAAATGAATGCTTTGGAAAAGGGACAAACCGGCTTCCCTTTGATTGACGCAATGATGAGACACTTGGATGCCACGGGTTGGATTCACCATCTGGGCAGGCACGCCGTGTCTTGTTTCTTGACGCGTGGACAACTTTGGCAGAATTGGAGGTTCGGGCGGGATGTTTTCGACAAGAAATTAGTCGACTCCGATTGGGCCCTCAACAACGGAAATTGGCTTTGGCTTTCGGGTGTGGCTCCCTTCTCCATGCCCTATTTCAGGTTGTACAACCCTTGCCCGGATGCCAAATCCAGTCTCAACGTCGAAACCAAAACCGCCCGGTTCATCAAGTTCTGGGTTCCCGAACTCAAGAATTTGCCATCGAAGTACGCATACGAACCGCACCTCGCTCCAATCTCAGTTCAAAAGGACTCCAAATGCATAATCGGGCAAGATTATCCCTTCCCCCTCGTGGACAGGAAGCAAAGCGCCAAAGAAAACCTCGCCAAGTTCAAAGACAGTCTTGCCCGCATTGTTTCGACTGGATCCTGAGCCCCCCTGTTCACAGGGCATCATGG